>SKJD01000391.1 GCA_007116095.1 Candidatus Hydrogenedentota bacterium | reverse complement strand
TTCACGCAATGCTGGATTCCTGCCTGCGCAGGAATGACGATGTGGGGATTCTCAGGTGTTTTATTGAAAAAATCACAGATTTTTTACACCAAAAGTCTTTCTCGCGCCACTAAATGAGAAAAACGATTCGAAAATGCCTGATAATGTGTTGACCTGGCGGTAATATCATACCTACACCCGAAAACAAACCGATCCAAAGAAAAAGGCCGCGCACATTGCAATAATGTACACGGCCCTGGGCTTACAATATTAAGCCGCCGAGTTGGCGGCGCATCGGCGTCAATGGAGCAGTAAGCCCGGTGGTGGGTTACTCCCCAGCCGGTAAACCGTGACATTGAGCACGCCGTTGCTCAAGTTCAGGTCCAGCTTACGCATGGCGGCTTCGGACAGGTCAATGACGCGGTCCCCGACATAGGGCCCGCGATCGTTCAGGCGGCAGACAACGGAGTTGCCATTTTGCGCCACCACAAGGTAATACTCGCCGAATTCGCCGTCGAGCATGGCGCAGGTGTAGGCGTTGTCATCCATGCGCTCGCCGGATGCCGTGATCCGGCTGCTGCTTTCAACGGTGTAATACGATGCTTCACCAACCACAAAGGGTGGCAGGGGCTGCTGCGAGAGCAGCATCAAAGCAATAATCTCAAACATGTGTTCTTCCCATGGTTTTCCATGCACCGCCCATTGGGACGATACGGTTTACTTCTATACCGGAAACCGTGGTGACGGTTCCGGTTAAAGCTCCCGTTCTCTGGAAGCTGGTGAAACCAACTGGCGCAGCAGGCTTTACAAGGGTCGGAAAATAAAAGGGGCTGTGTACAACGCCAGGTTGTTGCCATGGCGCATTGTGCTGGTTGCACTTGTGGTTATCCACACCCGTTTTGCAGTATACCATCAAGCGGTCAGGTTTTGGGGAGGAGGCAGTCAGCAATAACTGCGGTCGCAGAGTACAGCGAAACAGTACAACTTAGCCGCATGCCTTCCATACGGTCCCCATTGGTCTGGAGAAGATGCTTTGGCGCTTGTCTCAGACCTCCACCTTGCCTGTGGTCAGTATGCGGCGGATGCGTTCCAGTGTGCCTACCGCACTCCGTAACTGGTCTTTCTCGCTGAGACTGGCAAAGCCCTGTTGCCAGGAGAATATCTGACTGTCGGGTGTTTCGTTGTAAGTATCGTGTTTTTCCGGCATAAAAAAGTGAACGGTGTTGGTCCTGTTGGGCATATCGGTCTGCATAACGAGGACACAGTCAGCTGGATAGTGTAGCAAAATTCGCGCTTTGAGGTCAAAGGTGTTGACCGCTGCGCCATCCAGCACCGGGTTCTGAACCAAACTTCCCAGGTAGCTCGTCATCCCGGTGTGGCTCATAAGATGGGACAACATGCCCCCGGTCTGGGTTTCAAGCACTGCAATCGTCCAGCCCCGATCGCGGAGCAAGCGGTCCACGACGGACTCGAGGGTGTCGTCGTCCACGCCCATGATGAGGCCGTCCAGACGTTCGCGAATCTGCTTTTCCATGGGGGCGATCAGCGCCTGCGCGGCGGGTTGATCGGCGGCAAAGGCGGTAATGCGGATGGTGACCGCCCTCGGCGAAGCCAGGAGACCGACGGTCGGGTTGCTGGAGCCTTGGATCAGGTCGCCGATAATACTGTCCACCCGCGATTCGCCCAGGCCACAGACCTTGAGAATGCGGGATTGCACCGTGCCCGACAGGTTGTAGCGCTGCCGGATGTAGGGAACCACCCGTTCCTCGAGCATGGGATACAGCTCGCTGGGTACGCCCGGCATGCAGGCGATAATGCCCCGCTCGCACTCCACGATCAGGCCCGGCGCCGTGCCATGTGGGTTTTTCAGGGGGATGGCCCCTTCCGGCAAGGTCGTTTGGCGTTTGTTGTTTTCGGTGATCTGCATGCGGTAATGGCTGAAACGTTGCACCATGTCGTCATAGAGGTCTTGCCGGAAGACGAGTTTTCTTCCCAGCAGGGCGGCAATGGCCTCGCGGGTGATGTCATCCTCCGTCGGCCCCAGCCCGCCGCTGCACAGCACGACGTCGCTGCGGTTCAGGGCGTCGTCCAGGGCTGCGACAATCCGCTCCAGATTGTCACCCACGGTCACCTTCTGGTAGAGCGGGATGCCTTGTTCGGCCAGCACCTGGGACATGTAGGTGGAATTGGTATCGTGAATTTGTCCCAGGAGCAATTCCGTACCGATCATCAGTAATTCAGATTTCATCGACTCATTTTCATTGACATGCATCGCAACGATCAATACCCGACAGCGCGGTAAGGCCGTCCGGCGCATATTCGGTTATGATAACACGTCATGTCTTGCCGGCAACGTTTCTGGTATAGACTTATTCATTGGCCGTTTCGGCAGCTTCAAATCTCAACGAGGCCGAGTTGATGCAATAACGAAGGCCGGTCGGTTGGGGGCCGTCGTTGAACACATGCCCCTGATGGCCGCCGCATCGCTTGCAATGTACTTCTGTGTGGGACATGCCGAAGCGCCGGTCATTCGTCATGCCGATATGTTCCAACGTAACCGGCTGCCAGTAGCTCGGCCATCCTGAGCCGGACTGGTACTTGTGTTCCGAGCTGAAAAGCGGCAAATCACAACCGGCGCAACGGTAAACGCCTTCTTCCTTGTGGTCGTAGTAGACGTTGGTGAAGGCCGATTCCGTGCCGTGTTCGCGCAGGACATAGAATTGCTCCTCCGTCAGCATCTCACGCCATTCATCCTCACTGCGTACAATTGGTTCCATATTTTCGGATTCCTCCCTAGTTGCGTTTTCTTCGTGTGGATTGCTTGCCGCCAGCGCTTCGGAGCGCGTCATGATTTCGTCTGGCGATACGTAGCTGTTGTTACACGCGCTGCCCAGCATGAGCACCAAGCCCAGCATTCCTATGCTGCAAGAGAATTTCAGAGACTTTTTCATCGTGGTTCATCCTTGGGGTAGTGAAATTGCCAACACCGCATGCCATAAAATTGCGAAGGCCAGGCTGACGAGCCCCGCGTTACACCCAACTTAACACAGCAGCGCCCTGCTTCATGCCGCAAGGGGCCGTCAGGATGGAGGAGCGGAGCGCGTGTCGTGAAATACATCACCATGGATACAGGGGATTATCCTGCCTTCGGCATCCCGGAGCAGCAGTTCGCCGTCGTCCCCGAAGCCTTCCAGGATGCCATATAATGCAGTTTTTCCCTGTTTGACCCGTATTTGTGTATGCAAACGCTGCTCATGGCGCAACCATTCCGAACGCAAGGCCGAAAACCCGCCCTCTTCCCAGCGTGCGAGCCAGGGCGGCAAGGTGGCCAAGAAGGTTTCCAGCACCGTGTCCACAATGAAATGGCTGCTGTTTTCCACCGACATGGAGGTCGCTGGTTGATCGATTGTGGCGAGCATTTCCGGGGCCATGCCTACATTCAGCCCGATCCCCATCAGGACCCGGTGGCCGGGGATAGCGCCATTGTCGGGGAGCAGTTCCGAGAGGATGCCACAGATTTTCCGACCATGCACCAATACGTCGTTGGGCCATTTCACGGCAGCCGGAATAGCATAGGTATCTGACAACATGGCCCGCACCGCCAAGGCGACCGCCATCGTCAGCGAGGGGAGGTGGTGGAGTGGCGCCCGGGTGGGTAGTAGCAGGGAACAGGCAATATCTTTGTAAGGCGCCGAAATCCAATAGCGCGCCTCACGCCCCCGCCCGGAGCGTTGTTGGCGGGCCGCTATGACCGGTGTGGGGTAGCGGGGCAGGCGGTCTTGCCGGGCTTTCAGATAGGAGTTTGTTGAGTCCAGGGTTTCCACCCAGGTGATGTCAAAGCGCACCGATGTAGTTTTTACCTGTTGCGTCGAATAAGAATGCAATTGCCATGTCATTCATGCTACCATTGTCGCCAAAAGTGATGTAGATGTCGTGATGGGAAGCGGCATCTGGCTACATCGAAACACCACAACGAATAGGTGGTGTTCAGCGTATATTCAAACCGGTGGATTTATATTGCCGGTGTCCAAACGGGGGACTTGCTAACACAGTATCACGTTGTACCAAAAAATGTCTATGGGCCAGAATTGCGCCCGGGGTGCGACTTGTGCCCGGGCAAGGCAATGGCGCCAAAGACGATAATCGTTAAAGGGGCATATTCGCCATGTTGACGGAAGGTTTACAGCTCATGTTGATGGGCATGTTGATGGTATTCATCGTGCTCACCTTGTTGGTTATTGTTGTACAAGCTTCGGCGCGTTTTTTTGACCGTTTCGCCGATTTATTTCCCGAGGCCCCGCCGCCGGATGCCGGAAAGAAAACCGGTGGTGGAGAGGCGTTACAAGAAATTGCTGTTGTTTTGGCCGCCATTCGTGCGCAGAAGCACTAATCAGGCGGTTTTTTTGGGCCTATATGTCGATACTTTCGTAAACCGGGAAGCTTATGAAGGATTGAGTGATGCGGCCTGCCAATAATAGTGCTCCGAAATCAGTTTCAGGGTGGCGCAGCAGCCAGGTGCTTGAAAAGTTAAACCGGGTGTAGCTGTTCATTCAAGGACATTACAGTGGTCCGGAACGTCGCTATCGGGACATGTCTGGTGACGTCGATCCTGACTGACCACTTGAATTTAGATTGCAAGATGCAACTGCAGTTGCAAGGAAAGGAAAGTAAAAGTGGCTAAAAAGCTCGTCAAAGTCATGAACACGGCATTCAGAGACGGGTTCCAGTCGGTCTTGGGCGCCCGGGTACTCACGAAAGATTTTCTACCCGCTGTGGAAGCATGCCGAGAGGCGGGCATCACACACTACGAAGCCGGGGGCGGGGCCCGCTATCAGTCACTTTACTTCTACTGCAACGAAGACGCATTCGACATGATGGACGCCTTTCGCGAGGCCGCCGGGCCGGACGCCAACCTGCAAACCCTCTCCCGGGGGGTAAATGTGGTGGCCCTGGAGTCGCAGAGCAGTGACATCATTGACTTGCACGCCAAGCTCTTCAAGAAGCATGGCATGACCACCATCCGGAACTTCGACGCGCTCAACGATGTGGACAACCTCATCTGGAGCGGACAGTGTATCGTCAATGCCGGGTTGCACCATGAGGTCTGCGTGACCTTGATGGAGCTGCCTCCGGGGTGCGAAGGGGCCCATACCCCCGAGTTTTACATACAAACGCTGCGGGAAATCCTGGATGCGGACATTCCCTACCAGTCGGTCTGCTTCAAGGACGCCTCCGGGACGGCGGTGCCCTCAAAGGTCTACGAGACCATCAAACAGGCGCGTCAAATGCTGCCGGACGGCACGGAAATTCGTTTCCACACCCACGAAACCGCCGGCATCAGCGTGTTGGCCTACAAGGCCGCCCTGGACGCTGGCGCTGATGGCATTGACCTCTCCCTGGCTCCCTGCTCGGGCGGCACCTGTCAGCCGGACTATGCGGTGATGTGGCACGCCTTGCGCGGGTCGGAGTATGACCTGGGTATTGACATTGACAAGGTCATGGAGGCCGAGCGCATCTTCAAGGAGTGCATGAAGGACTACTACATGCCGCCCGAGTCCACGACCGTGGAGCCCCTGATTCCCTGGTCCCCGATGCCTGGCGGCGCCCTCACGGCCAACACCCAGATGCTGCGCGACAACGGCATCATGGACAAGTACGACGATGTGATCCGGGCCATGCGCGAAGTCGTGCGACTTGGCGGCTTTGGCACTTCCGTGACCCCGGTTTCGCAATTCTACTTCCAGCAGGCCTTCAACAATGTCCTCTTCGGCGATTGGGAAAAGATTGCCGATGGCTACGGCAAGATGGTCTTGGGCTATTTCGGCAAGACGCCGGTACCGCCGGACCCGGAAATCGTGAAGATTGCCGCCGAGCAGATGGGGCTGGAGCCGACCACCGAGAAGCCGCTGGCCATGAACGACGCCGACCCCAAGAAGGGGGTCGAGGCCATGAAGAAGATTCTGGAGGCCGAAGGACTGGAAACCACCGACGAGAATATCTTTATCGCCGCCTCCTGCAAGGACAAGGGCATCGCCTTCCTGAAGGGCGAAGGCAAGCTGGGCATTCGCCTGAAAGAACACGAAGCGCCCCAGGAAGAGCAGGCTGCCGGCGGCGGCAACGCCTTCAGCGTGTCGGTCAATGGCAAGTCCTTCAAGGTGCAAATCGACGGCAACCAGGCGAAGGTCAACGGCAAGTCCTATGACTTCGAGGTCAAGGAAGCCGAAGGCGACGCTGGCGGCGAAGGCGGTGTTGCTGTTGGGGCCGGGACCCAGATTGAAGCGCCGATGCCCGGCAACATCAACAAGGTGCTGGTGGAAGAAGGCGACTCGGTCAGTGAGGGCGATGTGTTATTGATTCTCGAAGCCATGAAAATGGAGATGGAGATCAAAGCGCCCAGCGCTGGCGTTGTTGGCGACATCGAAGTTAAGCCCGGGGATCAGGTCAGCAAAGGCAAGACCTTGCTCTGGATTGGATAATGGCAAACATCGGTTTGGCGCTGTGCCATCGGAATGGCTAAAGGATAACACCATGACCTTAAACCGCCGGAGTTTCTTGACGTATGGCGCGGGTGCGGCCGGAGGCCTGTTGCTGGGCTCCGGCGCAGTAGCGGCGGATGTCGCGGGTCAGCCCGAACAACGCAGGTCCGGCCACCGTGAGAGCAATCCGATCGCTGTCTCGACGTATTCTTTTGTACGCTGGCATGATGGCGACGCACCCGCTATCGAACAGTGCCTGGAATACGCCAGTGATTGGGGCTTCGACGGCGTCGAGCTGCTGGAAGTGCAATTTGAGCGATGGGACGATGATTACCTGCGTGGTCTGAAACGCAAGGCCCTGGAGCTGGGACTGCCCCTATGTGGTATGTCCACCCATCAAAGCTTTATGCGCCCGGATGAAGACGAGCGGCAGGAATATGTGGACCGGGCCATTCAGAGCATTGAGCGCGCTTACTTGCTTGGGATTCCAACCATCCGTGTTAACACAGGCCGTTGGGGGACCAGCGGAACCTTCACCGAACTGATGAAGAATCGGGGCATCGAGCCGCCCGTTGAAGGGTACACCGAAGACGATGCCTTCGAATGGGTCGTTGGCTGTTTCGAGAAGCTGCTGCCTGTCGCGGAACGTTGCGGCGTGGTGCTTGGTCTCGAAAATCACTGGGGGGTGGCCCGAACAGCCGAGGGCATGTTGCGCCTCAAGGAGGCGCTGGATTCGCCGTGGTTCCAATTCACCCTGGATACCGGCAACTTTCTCGAAGACCCCTACGAACAGTTCGAGCAAATCGCGCCGGGCACGGTGCATGTCCACGCCAAGACCTATTACGGCGGGGGCGTCTGGTACGAAATGGACACGGACTTTGACCGAGTAGCCTCGATGTTGCGGGGCTTGGACTACCGTGGCTTTGTGTCTCTTGAGTTCGAGGGCCAGGAAGATCCCCGGGTCGCCATTCCCAAGAGTCTCGACGTGCTTCGGGCGGCCTTCGCCTACGACGATCGCCAAGCCTGATGTGTGGCGGCCCCGTAGTACCTGACCGGGCCTGCTTTTCGTAAGCCGAATCGCAAGCGTACGCTTTACTAAGGAGAAATGTTCTCGTGGAAACTTTGGAAGAACTGTGGCAATCCACCGGGTTGTACAATTTCAACCTGCCTAATTTGATCATGATTCTCGTCGGCCTGTTGCTGATCTGGCTGGCGGTGCATAAAAAATTCGAGCCGCTGCTCCTGCTGCCCATCGGTTTCGGGGGGATTCTGGCGAATGTGCCCCTGGCGCAGATGAGCGACTATGATGCGCAGGGTTTCCTGGGCATCATCGCCCATATGGGGCTGGATAACGGGCTTTTCCCCTTGCTCATCTTCATGGGCGTGGGGGCCATGACCGACTTCGGGCCGCTGCTCGCTAACCCGAAAACTGCCTTCCTGGGCGCCGCCGCGCAGTTCGGCATCTTTTTCACCGTGCTGGGCGCGTTGCTGCTCAGTGAGTTTGTGCCGCAGATCAATTTCAGCATCGCGGACGCCGCGGCCATCGGTATCATCGGTGGCGCCGACGGTCCGACCGCCATCTTCCTGTCCAGCCGCATTGCGCCGGAATTGCTCGGGGCCATTGCCGTGGCGGCCTACTCGTATATGGCGCTGGTGCCCATCATTCAGCCGCCCATCATGCGCTGGTTGACGACGGAAGAAGAGCGCAAGATCGAGATGCAGCAGTTGCGGCATGTGCGGAAAGTTGAAAAGATCGTCTTTCCGATCATGGTCCTGCTCATCGGGGCTGTCCTGCTGCCGACCGCAACCCCGCTCATCGGCGCCTTGATGTTCGGGAACCTGCTCAAGGAATGCGGTGTCGTCGAGCGTCTTTCGAAGACGGCCCAGAATGAACTGATCAACATCGTAACCATTCTGCTCGGCCTCGCGGTTGGCGGCAAGCTTGCGGCGGACAAATTCCTGACCTTTGAAACGGTCGGCATCCTGCTGCTTGGCCTGGTGGCCTTCGGCGTCGGTACGGCCACGGGGGTCCTGCTGGCCAAGCTGATGAACCGCTTTACCAAGGAAAACATCAATCCGTTGATAGGCGCGGCCGGTGTTTCCGCCGTACCCATGGCGGCCCGTGTCGTGAACAAGGTAGGACTGGAAGCCAACCACCACAACCCGCTGCTAATGCACGCGATGGGTCCGAATGTGGCCGGTGTAATTGGTTCAGCCGTCGCCGCCGGCGTGTTGCTGGCCATGTGCACCTGATAGGCGCAGACCTGGCGTGCGATAGGGACATTGACTGCTATCGGGGTCGGTCGCCAAGGATGCCGCGAAAACGTGGTGTTGCGCTGCCGGCCCTGTAGCATGTGTGGATGCACTGCGATGCGCAATGGATTTGACAATCTGGGCGGCAATGGTTTATTATTCCGTGTTCCATCACTGAATTGTGGGGTGTATTCCGTCCCGGAGTCTGCATGATTCGGTGGTAGCGGCGAAAGGGGTTCGCCCAGGAGGGTGTGCAGCGATGTAAGCGCAAGCGCCCTTGCGATTTCCCGTCAACCCCGCATATTATTCCGCACTTTTCTGTATACATCGCTATAAACCAACATTTTCGTTGCGAATGAGGATGGCCCCGGGGCCATCGGTATAACGCGAAAGGACAAAGAGAGACGTATTTATGGCCAAGTACTTGGGACCCAAACACAAGCTGTGCCGCCGACTCGGCGCCTGCATTTGGGGCAGTGCTAAATGCCCGTCGTCGAAACGCCCGTATGCGCCAGGTCAGCATGGGCAGAATATGCGACGGAAGCAGTCCGTATATGGACAGCAACTGCTTGAAAAACAAAAAATCCGGATGCATTATGGCCTGATGGAACGCCAGATGCGCAATACCTTCAAAGAAGCACAGCGCATGGGCGGCGTTACCGGCGCCAACTTGTTGATGCTGCTGGAGTCGCGCCTGGACTGCATTGTGTACCGCCTTGGCTATGCCCCCACGGTCTCGTCGGCGCGCCAATTGGTCAACCACGGGCACATCGAAATTGATGGTAAAAAGGTGGATATTGCCTCCTTCCGTGTCAAGCCGGGTATGGTGGTTGCGATTCGCGAAAACAGCCGCCGCATCCCGATGATCATGGACGGCGTGGAGCATCCGCCAGTGTCGTTGCCGGAGTACCTGGAACGGGCGCCGCGTTCATTTGAAGGCAAGATGATTGCCCATCCGAACGCCGAGACGATTCCGTTCAAGGCGGAAACGGCCGGGGTCATCGGTTTCTACTCGCGTTAATCGAAATCACTCACAGCGTTCGGGGTATCCCGACAAGAGGCGTTGTGCTGGGTTTTTATGACCCGGCGTAACGGATCGGGCAAGCAATACCAGGCGCCGGACGCAATTCAATAATATAAATACTATGGCGGGCCGAATCCGGTCCGCCATGTTTCTGTGTGTCTTGTCAAAGGCGCCAGCCGACAAGACCAATCCCAGGGAGATCACGGTACCATGAGTATTCAAGTTGTGGTGGGCGCCAACTGGGGCGACGAAGGCAAGGGCCGCATGGTCGACTATCTTGCCCAGGACGCCGATTATGTGGTGCGCTTTCAGGGCGGCAACAACGCGGGCCACACAGTGGTTAACGAGTTTGGCGAATTCAAACTCCATCTCTTGCCCTCCGGTATTTTCAATCCCAAGGTGGTGAATATTCTTGGACCCGGTATGGTGATCGATCTTCAGGGGCTGGTTGAAGAGCTGAACGAACTCAAGGAACGGGGAATCGATCCCGATATTCGGATTTCCGAGCGGGCCACCATCTGCTTTCCCTTCCATCGGCTGGAAGACGGCTGGGAAGAAGAGCGCCTGGGCGCCAAGGCCTACGGTTCCACCCGGCGGGGTATCGCCCCGGCCTATGGTGATCGCACGGTCAAGAAAGCGATCCAGTTGGGTGAATTGCTGCATCCCGAGTACCTGAAGGAACGCTTGGAGCATCTGGTTACCTGGAAAAACATCCAGGCCGCGGGTATCTATGGCAAAGAGAATCCCATCCAGTTGAATGAAGTCCTGGACTGGGTAGCCCAATACGGCGATACGATCAAGCCGTTGGTCTGCGACACCACGGCGTTGCTGGAAAAGGGCGCAGAAGAGGGCAAGAAGATTCTCTTCGAAGCCCAACTGGGCACCCTCCGCGACCTTAACTATGGCATCTACCCCTATACCACCTCCTCCTGCACGCTAGCGGCCTACGCGCCCATCGGCGGTGGGCTCTTCGGCTATACGCCGGACAAGGTTTATGCGGTGGTGAAGGCATTTTCTACCTGCGTCGGCGAAGGTCCTTTTGTGACGCGCATGGACGACGAGGACGCCAGTCAATTGCGGGAGATTGCCCAGGAATATGGCGCTGCTACGGGACGCCCGCGCACCATCGGGCATTTTGACGCCATCGCCACGCGCTATGGCTGTGCGATGCAGGGCGCGACAGAAGTCGCCCTGACCAAGCTGGACAGCCTGACCGGTCTCAAGTCCCTGAAGATAGCGACGGCTTATGAATTCGAGGGTGAGCGCATCGAGCGTTTCCCGCTGAACGCGGTGTTGGACAAAGCCACGCCGGTCTACGAGGAAATGCCGGGTTGGGAAGAAGACATTACGGGCGTTCGCGATTTTGAGGCGTTGCCGGAAGCCGCACGACTCTATGTCTTGGAAATCGAACGCCTTATCGACTGCCATATCCGCTATGTCTCCGTGGGACCCGAGCGCGAAGCCCTTATCGATCGTGGCGCCAGCTACATTGCCGATATCCACGCTCCGGATTGATTGGCGGTTCGCGCTGAAAACCGATCCAATACCTTGAACAGGCTGTGAATAAGAAATCCAGGGTAGGCGTTGTCCAATAGGGCAAGGTCTGCCCTGGGTATATTACGCAGTGATTTCTGATCAGTATCCATAAAAAACCAGTAATTTGTCACGATTAGCCTGATATATGGCCACCTCATTCCCCAAGTTATCCATTCTGGAAGACGTCGTCGGGGCTGCCCGCAAGCAACCGCGGGGCGGTGTCGAAGTGACGGGCTTGTGGGGTTCGGCCAAGACGCTGCTGGCCGTTCAGTTGGCCGAAGCCATGGGCTATCCCCTCCTTTTCGTCTCCTCCGGCCGCATTGAAGCCGAGGCCATCCACGACGATCTCTGTACCTTTGCCGGTGAAGACCGATCGGCCTTCTTCCCGGCCTGGGAAGTGCTACCCACCGACACCATGAACCCGGCGGATGATATTGTCGCCGAGCGTATGAACACCCTCAAGCGGTTGGCCCTGGCCCTGGATGCGGGGGAACCCATCCACACGGTCTTGCCCCTGCGGGCACTGCTGCAACAGGTGGTAAACCGTAAGCGCCTGAACGCCGGCTCCATTTCCTTGAAAGTGGGGGAGGCCTGGGACATGGACACGCTCCTGGAGCGCCTGGTGGCGATGGGATACGAGCGTGATGTCATGGTGGAAGACCGCGGCGAAATGAGTGTACGCGGCGGTATCCTGGATATTTTCCCCATCTCCAGCGAGCTACCGTATCGCCTGGAATTTTTCGGCGATGAGATCGAGTCAATTCGCCGCTTCGAGCCGGAGACCCAGCGGAGTATTGCCCGCGAAGAGGCCATCCATGTATTGCCGCGCTCTGAAAAGGCCATGCTTTCAAACGCCTCTTCGGAGGTACACGCCACCATCACCAACTATTTCCCGAAAAACACCATCGTTGTCTTTGATGAACCCCTGGTCATTGAGGATACGGCGCAGCAGCTCATGGAGCAGATTGAAGGCAGCCGTTACTACGAATCCTGGGACAACGTCAAGCAACACCTGCAACGCTATTTGCGATTAAGCCTGTATCAAGTCGCCCAGGACAAAGCGCAGGATGCGATTCGTTTCCGTTGTCCGACACAGTCTATCCGTGGCTGGGCCGGCGCCATTGATGACTTCTGGGAGCAGTTAAAGCAGTGGGACTTGGCGGGATACACCGTCCAGCTATACTGCGTAAATACCGGAGAGCGTCGTCGCCTGATCGAGTTGCTGGAAGAACAGGGCTACCGTCCCGGGCGCGACGCCTTTGACCTGCGCATCGAGATCGGGCGCATGCAGGCGGGCTTTGTCCTGCCCAACGACAAACTGGCCGTGCTCAGTGAACGGGAAATGTTTGGTCGGCATTACATGCGCCGCACCCGTCGCCGTTTCGAGGCAGGCGTCACCATTACCCAGTTCAGCGATCTGAAGGTCGGTGACTATGTCGTGCATGCCGATCATGGTATCGCCAGATATACCGGGCTGCGGCGCTTCGAGGGGCGGGCCGGGGATTTCATGACCCTGCAGTATGCGGGCGGGGATATCATGTATGTGCCGGTGACGCATATCGATCAGGTACAGAAATATACCGGTGGCGATGGGGCTGTGCCGAAGGTGGACCGCCTTGGTGGGGCGACCTGGGCCAAGAAGAAAAGCCGGGTGAAAAAGGCTGTCCGGGACATGACCGAAGAGCTGGTGAAGCTCTATGCCGCCCGCGAGGCGCGCCAGGGTTTTGCCTTTTCTCCGGACACCCACTGGCAACATGAGTTCGAGGACGCTTTCGAGTACGATGAGACCCCGGACCAGTTGCGCGCCATCGAGGAGGTCAAGCGGGACATGGAATCCCCACGCCCGATGGACCGCCTGCTCTGCGGCGATGTCGGTTACGGTAAGACCGAGGTGGCCCTGCGTGCGGCGTTCAAGGCCGTGATGGACCACCGCCAGGTCGCCATCCTTGCTCCGACTACCGTCCTGACCCAGCAGCACTACAGCACCCTGAGCGAGCGCCTGGCGGATTACCCGATTCGTATCGAACTGCTCAATCGCTTCCGCACCGCCAAGGAGCTGCGTGAAACCATCGAGCGCCTGAAGTCCGGCGAGGTGGACATTGTGGTCGGCACGCACCGACTGGTCTCGAAGGACGTGCAATTCAAGGACCTGGGCCTAGTCATCATTGACGAGGAGCAGCGTTTCGGAGTCAAGCACAAGGAAGCCCTGAAGCAACTGCGCAGCCAGGTGGATGTGTTGACCATGACCGCCACGCCGATCCCCCGGACCCTGCACTTCTCGCTCATCGGCATCCGCGACATGAGCACCATTAACACTGCGCCCAATGACCGCCTGCCCATCCACACCTGCATCGAGTCCTGGGACGAGAACACGATCAAGGAAGCGATCGAGCGCGAGCTGGCCCGACAGGGACAGGTTTTCTTCCTGCATAACCGCGTGCAAACCATTGAGCATGTGATGGGGTTGGTTAAAAAGTTGTGCCCGCATGCGCGCATAGGCATGGGGCATGGGCAGATGCCGCGTCACCAGCTTGAAGAGGTGATGTCCGCTTTCATTAACCACGATCTGGATATCCTGGTCTGTACGACGATCATCGGTTCCGGTATCGACATTCCCAACGCCAACACCATCATCGTGGACCGCGCCGACATGTTCGGGCTGAGCGAGCTGTACCAGATACGCGGGCGTGTCGGGCGCTATAAGCACCGCGCCTTCGCCTATCTGCTTATCCCCGGGGACCGGGCGCTGTCGGAAGAAGCCATGCTGCGCCTGCAAGCCCTGGAGGATTTCTCCGCCCTGGGTTCGGGATTCCGTATCGCCATGCGTGACCTGGAGATTCGCGGTTGTGGCAATATACTCGGAGGTGAACAGTCCGGCAACATTGCCGCCGTGGGCTATGAGACCTACAAAGACCTTATCGCCGAGGCCGTGGCCGAACATCGTGGCGAGCCCCTGCGTATTCGCAGCCTGCCACTCTTCGAGCTGTCGGTGGACGCCCATATCCCCGACGCATACATCGAGTCCACGGCCCAGAAAATGACCCTCTATCGCCGGATCTCCGCGATTCAGCACCCGGAAGAAGTCGATGAAATGCTGGACGAACTCCAGGATCGTTTCGGACGCCCGCCGAATCCTGTCCGCCGACTTCTGGAAGTGATGCGCACCCGGGCCATGGCCGCAGAGATTGGCGTGAAGCTGATCATCGCCGGGCAAGAGCGCTTACAGGTGGTCCTCCAGTCCAGTAGCTTTCTTGAACAGGATAACCTGAACATGCTGCGCCAGAAATTCGGGAATGAGCTCGAAGCGTCCTGGCAGAAAGATAAGGACCCGGCCCTGAGTTTGGGGCTGAACGGGTCCGACCCCGTAAATCTCGCACAGCAATTCCTCAAAGCCCTCGCCGACGAGGACGAAGACGAACTCGACGAATTTTAGGCTGTTCTCCCGCCTTTCTCTATATGCTATCTGCAAACACCTGAGAATCCCCACATCGTCATTCCTGCGCAGGCAGGAATCCAGTAATACGTGAAAACATAACAATACAGCAATAAAGCAGCATGTTGTAGCGCATGGTCGCAAGGCCTGGTAACGGTATCCCATGTTAAATCTACGAACTGGTTCCCTGCCTTCGCAGGGATGACGTGGGTGGGAAACCCCACCCACGCGGGCGAACACAAGGTTCGCCCCTGCATTGCTGGGTTAGCAACACGTCCGCCGCCATGCGACCCCACCACCGTCATGCCTGCGCAGGCAGGCATCCAGTACATTGACGTAACGGCACGCCCATGCGCCAACATATCATGCGTGGCTTGTTAAATCCTTTTATTCGTTCATCACCCACGGATTTACCATCGCCCGACCGCGGAGCGGTCACG
>SKJD01000269.1 GCA_007116095.1 Candidatus Hydrogenedentota bacterium | reverse complement strand
TGGATGCCCAACTCCGGGGCGCGTTCGAGGATATGCAGGAAATAGCTGGGCGTCGAGCAGATGGCGGTGACGCCGAAGTCCTTCATCACCATGATCTGGCGGTCGGTGTTGCCGCCGGAGATCGGGATGACCGTCGCGCCGAGGGCCTCCGCGCCATAATGCGCGCCCAGACCGCCGGTGAAGAGGCCGTAACCATAGGCATTCTGGATGATGTCACCCCGGTGTAACCCACAGGAAGCGAAAGTGCGCACCATGACATTCGCCCAAACATCCAGATCGCCCTGGGTATAGGCGACAACGATGGGCTTGCCGGTGGTGCCGCTCGAGGCATGCACGCGCACGACTTCTTCCAACGGTACGGCGAAAAGGCCATAGGGGTAGGTATCGCGCAGGTCGTGTTTGTAGGTGAACGGCAACTGGGCGATGTCGTCGAGGGACTGGATGTCGTCCGGCGCGACGCCCTGGGCGTCCATACGCTCCCGATACAGCGCCACCTGCGCATGGGCATGCCGCGCTATCCGCCGAAGTCGTTGCAGTTGCAGCGCTTGTAATTGGGCTTTGGGCAGGTAGTCCGGCGCACTCACCGCCTGAAAGGCGCACGCCCCGTTCATTTCCGCCACGCCTGCCGTCGCGCAGCGCCCGGGCGCTTCCCCCGCTCCCCGGCCTGCCGCCGTCTTGATTGGTTCCATGGTAATCCCCCGAGTTGTATCTCAGCTTCGCACCGGTATCGACATTCCCCCGTTTTTGTGCGCCGCCGACGCTACCCGCGCCATAACCTGCTCCACCGCCTGGGCGAGGAGAAATATCTTGCGGTTGAGTTCGAAATAGGTGGGCGGCACATTGTTTTCAATCGCCGCCAACCAGTGCTCCGTACGGATTTGATCGATATAGCAGCTCAGGACCCCGATCATCGCGACGTTCAGGGTGCGCTGAAGGCGCTTGGCCTCTTCCTCGTTCTCCGATTCCAGAATATACGGGATGTGCTCGGGCGTGATCAGCACGCCGCCTGTTTTGAGGTGATGGATGTTGGGGGTGACTTGCGTCTCCTCCATCACCACCAGGAAGTCTGCGCTACCCCGCGGGATCATCGGGCTGAGGACCTTCTCGCCGAAGCGAACGTCGCTGCTGACCGATCCCCCACGCTGGCTCATCCCGTGGATTTCGCTTTTCTTGACGTCCAGACTGGCGGCGAAGGCCGCTTGCGAGAGGATGTCCGAGGCCTTCACGACCCCCTGGCCGCCCAGACCGGCGATAACGATGTTGGTGACTTCTGCCTCAGTCATTGGGCTGCTCCGCCAGGCATTCCGCAGCTTCGGCTTCCGCCTGGGCCTTGGCGATGCGGCGTTCGGTCAGGATGCAGGGCTTGCGCGCGATGATGACCACCAACTCGCCGGAGTCCAGCGAGTCCTTGATGAGCTTTTCATAGGCCTGGACGTCTTCGGTCGGGTCGAGGGTATGGACCTGGTCGACGCCCACGGCCTTGCACACCGCTTCGAAGTCCATGCGTCGGGTGGGCGAGTGGTCCAGCTTGCGGCCGGTGCCGGGGTGTTCCTGGGTGCCGGTCATCGCGGTCGTCTCGTTGTCCAGAATCAACACGAGGTGCCCGGTGCTGGGCGGATTATACGCCATGTCCACCAGACCATTGACGCCGGTGTGCGCGAAGGTGCTGTCACCAATGACGCTAACCACCCGACGCGCTTCTTCTTCCGGCAGGGCATGGCGCAGCCCGAGGCCAACGCCGATGCTCGCGCCCATACAGACGCAGGTGTCCATCGCTTCGAAGGGGGCCATTACCCCAAGGGTGTAGCAGCCGATGTCGCCCGCGACAATGCAGTCCAGGCGCGACAAAATGCTGAAGGCGACGCGGTGCGGACAGCGCGCACACAACTTGGGAGGCTTGCCCGGCGGTGTCGGCGGCGCTTCTCGGTAATCGCCACTGATAATCTGCTGCACCCGGTCCACCGTCAGCTCGCCAAAGCGAAATTCCTCGGGCTTGCCCAGTACGGGGATGTCGACCAGCTTGAAGGCCTCTTCCAGGCAGGGGTCCCCCTCCTCGATGACCAGGCAGCTATCGACGCTGTTCACAAAGTCGCGTACGCGCTCCAGGGGCAAGGGATAGGTCAGGCCCAGCTTGAGTATCCGGGCGTCGGGACTGCTTTCAATGACGTGTTGGAAGGTGACGCCCGAGGTGATGATGCCCTTGCGGCTCTTCGGGTCGCCGTATTCGGAGGTCAGGCGGTCCATCAGCTTGGAATCAGCGATCTGCTTGAGCTTCTCGCGCATCCGCTTGTGCGCGGGTCGGGCATAACCGGGGATCATGACGCGGCCCTTGACATCCCGCTCATACTTCGGGACCGCAGGGGCCTTGGGGCGGGATCGTACGATGCTCTTGGAGTGGCAGACCCGGGTGGTCAGCCGGAAGAGTACGGTGATATTGAATAATTCCGAGAGCTCGAAGGCCTCGCGCATGAAGTCGTAGGCTTCCTGCGAATCCGACGGCTCGATCATCGGGACGCCCGCCGCCACGGCATAGCGCCGGTTGTCCTGTTCGTTCTGGCTGGAGTGCATTCCCGGGTCATCCGCCGAAATCAGCACCAGCGCGCCACTCACGCCGGTGTAGGCCACCGTGAAGAGCGGGTCCGCCGCGACATTGATGCCGACGTGCTTCATGGTTACCAATGCGCGGCCACCGGCATAGGCCACCCCGATACCGACCTCCAGCGCCACCTTCTCATTCGGAGCCCACTGGGCCGGCCCCCCAATGCGCGACAGGTTTTCCAGGATTTCGGTGGAGGGTGTGCCGGGATACCCGACCCCGAGCGTAACGCCCGCATCCAGCGACGCCAGCGCAATGGCCTCGTTACCGCTCAGCAATTGTGGTGCAAGTTCCGCCATGCATAATTCCCCCTATGGTAAAAACAAGAACAGGTATGGAAAGACGCTTCCGGCGTTGGACGTCGGTCGTTGCGCTATATCGGCCTACTACCACGTCGGGCTGGAAAATCCCCCGGAACGACTTGATATACAGAATGCAATTCATGCGCGGATGCCCGACGTATCCCCAGGCCGCCATCCCCCACGCCTGTGCAGTATCGGGCAATCCGAAAGACACTGCGGCGGCGCTATCAGCGGCCCTACGCCATGCCTCCTATCATATAGGAATCCCGGCGAAAAATCAATCAAACATGGTTTTTCAAGTAAAACACGAACAGCGAAAGGGAAAACTACGAAAAACCAGGGTGCGACCTTGGTCTCGACGGTATAATTGCGGCGTCACAAGACACATCGGCCATTCGATGCATATCAATTCGTGTGGATTTGCGTTCATTCGCGGATCATAAAATATGGCTGGAAATTTATCCACGAATGAACGCAAATACACGCGAATAATCGGGGAGGTGTCTTTGTAATTTTAACGGCAGTTCAATAAGCGTAGTGTAATCAGCAACTTCGTCATGCGTGCGCAGGCATGACGGGCGGATAGTTCTCAGCGGGACGTTCAGAATGATATTAGTAATATCATGCCTCCTCCAGCATCTCGAGCAGGTCCCCGCGGCGGAAGGTGGCGGAGAGCTGTTGCAGGGAGATTTTGCGGTCGCCGTAGCAGGCTTTGAGGGCCTGTTCCAGTTGCTGGATGGCGTGGGCATGGTATGCCTGCTTCTGATCTTGAAATTGGTCCAGGATTTGCTGAAAATTTCGGTGAGAAAGACCGGTCAGCGCTAACGCATTGTCTTCCAACAGTTTGCGACCAATCAGCATGGCAATATAATGCGAGGCGTACGGCAAAAAGGCAATCTCCAAATTGCCATTGGCTTCTTTACGAAGCTGCTCTACAGCGCGAAATATTAACACGGCCATGATCGCTTGCGCCGCGCTCAGATTGCTGAAAATCTCATCGTACAACTTGCCGAAGTGGTCTTTACGGCGGAATTTTGCGTGATGTGGTTTTTTCCGCCAAATTGCCAGCACCGCTTCCGCCACAACCAGGCTGCTCATTACCTTACCGCCTGTGCTACCGGCTTCCTGCTGGCGCTTGTAGGTATACCCGAGTCCTTCAAAACCCAACGCCAGTTTTTTTTGTAGGGGATCATTGGATCGCAAATCCCGTAGATCTACCGGATTTTGACTATTTGTGGCATAGGTAATGTCTTGAATGAAACCCTTGCTGGACTCGGAGAGCTGATACACGCGGACCATGACATAGGCCGACTCTATGGCATTCGATAGCACATCTTCATTGAGTGTTTCCTGGATGGTTTTGCAGGTCTGACCGCCGTTGATGATCTGCATGTTCTTAATCTGGACGGTATAGTCGGACTTTTGAAATGCGTTGTAGTCGAACTTGTCGCAGATCACGGTGATGCCGTTGTTGAAGAAATAAAACTTGTCCGATTTCTCCGCATCCCGTAGGGTTTCGTGAATTGCTAAATTGACGCGGTTGCTATGCAGCCCGAGGTAGCGTCGGATATTGCGCTCCAGGAGCCGGTCGCCGAAGTCATTGAACAGTTTTTGGATTTCCTGCACGGCAACCCGACCGATCAACACGCGCATGTAGTTCATGTCTTCCACGATGGCCTGCCCCGACATTCGCAAGGCCGTATCCACCGGTTTGCTGCGCTGTAACATCCCGACAATGTTGTCGTGGTTTACATGCACAAAGCTGACCTTGTCCCCAAAATCATGCTTGGCCGCTTCGATCCAATGATCGGCCTGTGGCTGCCAGCGGGCGCCGTTGTTACACAAGACAACCCGGACATTGGGGATAAAGGCGTCCCGGATGAGAGAGCGCGCTTCCTCGATGACAGGCGCAATTCTGGGGTTCAGGTTGACCTGCCTGGCGGGATCAAAGAGCACCTTGACGGTGTTCACGGCCTTTTCCACCCCGTTTTCCGGGAAATAGGCTTCGCCGCTCAGGTCATGCACCTTGTACTTGCCCTGAAAGAGCGTGACCAGAAACTCGCCGTCCTCCACCTCGCTGATATGAATACCATCGACGCCGGCATCGTTGCCGCCTTCGGTCAGCAAATCACCGGCATCCTCCAGCGGCATGTCCAGGCAGGTCTGCATACAGAGCAAGACAAAGGCGGCCGATTTGTGCATGTTTATATCCCCGCCTGCCGGCAGAAACTCCGGATGCGCCTCTACGATGCCGCTAACGCGCTGATCGATGATGCTAGCGTTGATGTTCATAGGCGGAAACTCCCGGTAACAACTGTTGCCAAACGTCATGCCCTATAGTATACAGATCGAACCCTTCCGTTTCCGAAACCGGACGCCATGATTCCAACCTCTAATACCCCTGCTTGAGGAAGGCCTCGCGTTGGCGGTCGATGTATTCGAAGCCGCTGACGTGGACGCTGCGGTAGATGGTCGGGTTGAGGCCGCGGGCCTGGAGGAGTTCGACAGCTTCGGCCTGGATGGCCCAGAGGACGGCGGCGGCGCTGATGCCGCTTAGGGGGCACATTTTCTCGTTGTCGCGCACTTCCACCGCGGCGTCGCCGTGCGGGGCGCCGTTGTCGATGGCGATATCGACAACATCGAAGAGCTTCTTTCCGCTGGGATGGGCGGCTTCGCAGTGAGTCATCTGCTGGAGGGAGGCGATGCCGACAGTGCGTATCCCCCGCTCCCGCGCCTGGATAGCGGTCTCAATGACGTTGGGCGTGCGGCCGGAGTTGGAGTTGATGAAGAGCACATCGCCCGCTTGCAGGTTGCTGGTATCTAGCGCGAGGGCGACCTTGCGCGACTCGATTTCGGCTTCTTCCTCGGCGCGGCGCGTGATCTTGCGCTGGGGCGCGTCGTTTTCCACATTCAGCTCGTAGGTGAAGGGACTGATCGCCATAAGGCCGCCGGCCCGGGTGAGCGCCTCGTACTTCAGCATATGCCCGGTATCCATCACCGCCAGCAGACCCTTTTGCGCCAGGCTGTCGGCGAGCACCGCCGCGGCCTGTTTAATGTTGGCTTCCTGATCATTGCGGACGAAACTAAGGGTGCTTTCGAGGATATTGAAAAAGTCGTCGTAGTACATTATTTTTCTTTCTGAGGATTAAACAACGCTTTCAGCGTAGTGTTATTTTGGTATTGCTAACCCAGGGTAGGCCTTGACCTGTCGGTCAATTCCAACCCTGGGCTTTATTTATTCCAGCCCTTTCAGGGCATTTTCTTGTAGTCATTACTACAATCCGCTGCAGGTAGGCAATTATAGCTTCGGCGTCTTTGCACAACGATCAACATTTCAAGTCCATCATGCGTAATCTCTGCGGCATCGTATAGATCAGGATTGTCCGGATACCCCGTGGTGGGCCTGGCATTGCGTGGCGCGGTGGCCGTATTGCTTCAGGAGCCAGGCCATGAGCCCCCAGCAGGGGTCCGTTACCGGCGGGTAGTGCTTGAAAGTGATTTTGCCCGCGCGCAGGGTCTGTTTCATCGGTTCCAACACAAAGTCGCCACAGTGAAAGACGCCCCCCGAGGGCGCCAGCGGGATGGGTTGGGTTGTGAAATTGCAGCGTCGGGTGGTGTCCAGCACCAACCGCGCCAGGGCGCGCCCGGCATCGGCCAAGGTATCCAGCGCCAACGGGTCCCCCTCCCGGGCTGCCTCCAATACGTAGGGCGTAAACTGCGCCACCTTGTGAACCGGCAGGTGCCCATTGCGATCGCGCAGTTTCAACAGATCCCAGAGGTTGTCCGCATGGTAACAGCGACGAAAGGCGCGGGCCAGCGGGTTCTCGTAGAAACTGTTGCCGTCGGGCCGGGCCAGCTTGCTTATCGCCGTCTTGCCGATCCAGTAGGCGCTGCCTTCATCGCCAAACTGCGGGCCGAAGCCGCCGCCGGAACACCAGGCCCCCGTCTCGTTTCGCGCGCGACAACTGGACCCGGTGCCCGCGACCACCGACACGCCAGCTTCCAACTGGTACAGCGCCAGGGCGATTTCGCCTTCCGAGCTCAGGTGGACCGGCACATCCGGGAATATCTCGGCGAGTATCTCGTAGAGCAGCGTCCGGTCCAGGGGACCGGCCAGTCCAATCGCCTGTAGCACCGGATTCGGTTGCGCCTCGATGTGGTGTTGCACTTTCGCCAGCAGGCCCGTCAGCATGACGCGGAATTCGTCCACATCGATATAAAGCGGACTCGACGGCCCGCCCCGCTCCAGGGTCAGGATATTTTCCCGCGCATCCATCAACAGCACCCGCGTGTTGCTGCCGCCGCCCTCTATGGCCAAGAATAAATCTGTCATCTCTACCCCATTCCCATACGATAATGCCCCGGGCGCGACCCCCTCGGTCCCGACTCCGGAAGCACGATAGCATCAGTATACCGACTTGGTGGCGGACAGTAAAACATCGGAAGCGGCTCTGACCACAACAACGGCCACCGGGGTTACCGATGGCCGTTGTGTTGGTCGCCAGGGTTATTCAGGACGTATATCTCAGTACTTGCGCAATATCTCCCGGTTAACGCGGTGGGTCAGATCGTCAAGGTTGCCTTCGAAGAGGTAGACCTTGCCGCGCTGGTGCACGCGCTTGCCCGGCTCGCACATGGGCAGGATCGGATCGGCGTGGACGCAGGGAATCTCGGCGTTGCTGAGGATACTCCGCGCCTGCGGCCAGGCGATGGCGAAGACGTAGTTGCCGTCTTCCGAGGTCACCGCCACGGCGTCGAGAGCGGAGACATCGCTGCTCACGCCCCAGATGTCGACGGGGACCTGCGGTACGGGGTTGCCTTCCACGGGATAATGCGTCAGCGTTGCGCGGCCTTCGCCCCGGTCGGTGTCGGCCATGGCCACCCATTCGCCGCCGGTATGTATCCAGGTGCGCTCCAGGTCGGGGTCGTCAAACAGCGTGCCGCCGAGCATGGTGCAGAACTGTAGACCCACCGGAATGGGGTTGTTCGTACGGTTCCCCACCCAGAATTCCAGGTCCACGTCGTATTCATTCGGCGACAGGCGGCCGCCGATGGTCGCACTGTTCACATCCCACTCGAACCAGAGCGTGCCGGCGTCGTCATCTTGACGCCAGGCCCCGGCCAGTTCCGTGGGGTCCGTCGCGAGATCAGCCCCGTCGATTTCATGGTCGATGAACTCCAACGTATTCGTATGTACGGTTTCCGGATAGCGCAGGCGAATGGGCGCGTCCATCCAGGGGGCCTGGATCAGCGCTACGTGCTGCATCGGGTTCACCGACTTGTCCTGCCCGGTGACCACGATGCGATCCGAGGTATCCACCGCTTCGCCCGCCGTAACACGCAGGCGCTGGGGGGCATCGTCGGAAGCGACCAGGAACACCGCACCAAAAGTACTACCCGGCTCGGAGTAGACCTCTACGCCGTCAAGTTCCCCTTCCCGCGCATGTGAGAGTTGGCGCCAACCGCTGCTGTCTTCCAGGAAGATACGTGGATAGCGGTAATCCGTGAAGCCCGATATGCGCACGGGGATCAGGTCGCGCCCACCCTGTATCACGAATTCGGCCTCGTTGTCTTCCGCCCGCACCAACGCCGGGAAGTCCGTCAGCTTTTCGCCTTGGCTCACCTCGACGATACGCGGGCGCGCCGTACCATAGGTAACCACTTCCCGCTCGGGAATAAGGCTGCCGTCCACCTCGCCATGCGGCAACCAGAAGCCGTTAAAGGCAAGGACCTGCCCGGCTTCAAGCTCCAGGGTGTCGGTATCGGCCACAAGGTGCATCCGCAAGTCACCGGAGGTCTCACACTGCACCAATGCCCCCGGATCAAAGGCGTCGACGAGCCAGTCCTGGATGACCAGGGCATTCGAGCCTTTGTTCTCACCATAGAGGTTGATGTAGGCATTCTCACGTGGCAAGGTCACATTCAAGTCGGTCAGGTTGTCGGCGTCGTAGCTCAGCACATAGGGCGCGTCCATGCCGGAGGCCTCGAAATGGCTGTAACGCAGGCGCTGCACGTTGGTGCGCACGGTCGCCAGCCGGAAGTTTTTGTGGGCCTCGGGAATCGTCAGCGGCTCCAGAATTTCATACTCGACGCGCACGAAGCTACGCAGCTCATCCACCTGCGGCGTCTCCCAGGCGCGTACGGTCGCACGGATTTTGCCATCCGAGGAGAGGTATTCCAGGCCAATGTCGAACCAGTTGTTACCGGTGCTGTAGTAGGTCGTGCCCCGGTATTCCATGTAGCGCCAGGCTTCACCGTCGTGGTAGGACAGGAAGGTGTGCCCGGCGATGTTGTCATGCTGCGGCTGCCCGCCCCAGAAATTGTCCTGGCTCATGGCGCGGAAATCGGCGATGTCGATGCCCGACAGCCCGCCGAACTTAAAGGGCACGTAGCAGGTTGTCTCGGTGACGCCGGTCGAGCTGTGGAAGTAGTCCATCCAGGCGCCGAGCGAGGAGAACTGCTTCACCATCTGGCGGCCCCAGTTCTGGTAGAGATGCTGCGCGGTCAGTTCGCGGGTTTCTCCGGGCGCCAGCACCAGTGGGAAATAGGTCTCACTGAAGGGAATGTCCGTCGGGTTGTAGAAGGCTTCCTCCCGTTCACCGGCGAAGTTCTTCGATATCTGCACCACCATCGGCAGCGGATGCCCGTCTTCATCCAGCAAGACGCCGCCTTCCACATGGCCCTTGCTGCCCGTGGAGGATTCGTGCATGACATAGATACGGCGGGGCTGGTCGTCGTTCGTCACCCGGAACTGCACCTGCTGGCGGTAGTTCGGGTACTCATAGAAATGCTCCTGGAACGCGCCGGGACTGTAGGAACCGATGACATAGCAGCCGCGGATCGGGTCGTATTCCAGCGGGCGGTCGGCGTCCAGCGTCTCCAGGGCCTCCGCAGGCAGCGGTTCCTCTTCGCCGAAGATCGGGAAGTGGAAGGCCTGAATATTGCCTTCCGTGAAGGCCTCGGCCTCAAAGACTTCCTCGTGCAGTCCGTCGATGTGCACCGCCGCCGCATCAAAGTCGTCCGTGCCGTGCCAGATGATGGAGGCCAGGATTTTCTCGGGATAGCAATACAGCGCCAGGTCGCCCCGCAGCGGCGCCAGGTTGCCTTCGGCATCCGAGACCTGCACATCAAACCAGCGGACCTCGTGGTAATACGGCCCACGCCGGTAGAGGTTGATGCGCGACGCTTCCTCGGTGTTTTCCGTGGTATAGACATTGCCGTCCGCATCCTCCACGCGGATGGACAACCACAGGTCGCCCGTCGTGGCGTCGGTCAGTAAATGTGGCGCCCGCAACGCGCCCTCCAGGTGGTAATCCTCCGCCAAAATTTCGAAGGCCGTGCGTGTAGCGTCCACATAACGCACCTCCAGCGCCGGCCTATCCGGCATCGGCTGCTGCGCAAAGCCCGCCGCCCACGGGGAGTCCAACGCGGCCCCAGCCAGCAGCATACTGCGTAGTAGAAGCGATAACATTGCCCAATTCCTTTTCTTGGCGCGCCCTGGCGCCAGGTCTCCCAATTGCAAACACTACGCCACTATACCCCGCCGAAATGCCCGGATGCTACCCGGCGGTGTTGGTGCGGCGGGGGTCCGGATTGCTATGATTTGGGGTGTAAGGGTGAGCGCTGCTAGCGCCCCTTCGGGGAGCGCTTTCGAGGGCACATCGATCCCGGGGTGGCGGCCTGCGGGCGTGCCGCCCTACGGCCTTACCCCGCGCTACAAGCTACGACCGCTCCGCGGTCGGGTTGATAGCATGCCCAACGACAGTTGGTGGTTAATCGGTTCAGATGCGCTCCCCCATAGGGTGGACATCTAAAATCTGCGCACATCGGCATCATCAGCGGATAATATCTGTCCTTATGAGCTGTGTCATTGTGTCTTTGCTTTAATAATTATTGGCTAAGCTTGCTTACCCTGGGCTGTATTTTGCACAGCTCCTTTGGAGCATTTTATGTAGGGAGCCGCTCACTTCCGTGCTTTCCGTGTTTTCCGTGGTAAAACAGGGCTTCATTGATCGCTCAAAATCCGCGGGCATCGGTGTCATCCGCGGATGATGTTTCGCCCCCGTTTCGTGTCATTCCGTGCATTTCGCGGTTATTTTTCTCTAACCTTACCCATTAAGGAACATTCGATATTCATGAAATTTGAAGACGTACAGCGCCTGACCGACGCCTGGCAGGGCAAGCAGATCGGCGTGGTCGGTGATTTAATGCTGGACCGCTATATCTGGGGACGGGCGGACCGCATCTCGCAGGAAGCGCCGATCCCGGTGGTGAAGGCGGGAAAAACGACGACCCGGCCGGGCGGTGCGGCGAATGTGTTACACAACCTCAAGACCTTGGGCGCAACCCCACGGACCTATGGGGTGCTTGGAAAAGACATCAGTGGCAATTTATTACGGTGTCTGCTGGACGAGCTCAACATCGATACGCAGGGTCTCCTGGACGATCCGGACCGTATTACGCCGGAAAAAACGCGCATCCTTGCGGGCAGTCAACAGGTGGTGCGGCTGGATAATGAACGCATTGAACCGTTGTATCCGCATACCAAGGAGCAATTGCTGGCCGCTATCCAGACGGACCTTGAAGCAGGACGGCTGGACGGTTTGATCATCGAGGACTACGCCAAGGGCACGCTGGACATCGGGCTGGTGGAGACGATCTTGCAGCTTTGTCGGGAACATGGCCTCCCGGTCGCCATGGACCCCCACCCCGCGAACCCGATGCTCGTGGACGGCCTCACACTGATCACGCCAAACCGGGCCGAGGCCTTCGCGCTCGCCGGGCTCTACCACAGCGAGGCAAAATCGCCAATCACTGAGGATGACGCGCTCCTGGACGTGGTGCAGCGGCTGCTGGACCGCTGTCTCCTGGAGCAATTGCTGATCACGCTGGGAGGCGATGGCATGGCGCTGTTCCGGCGAGGGGAAGCGCCGTTGCATGTGCCGACGGTAGCCCGCGAAGTCTTTGACGTCTCCGGCGCAGGCGACACCGTGATCGCCTCCTACCTGCTCGCGCTCTGCGCCGGCGCCACCCCGGAAGAAGCCGCCGTCCTCGCCAACCACGCCGCGGGCGTCGTCGTCGGGAAAGTCGGCACCGCCCCGGTCCATCTGGAAGAACTCCTCAACGCCTTCAAGGCCGAAACCGGACAGGAATAAGGCGACAAGCGGCAAATTATTTTTCGGATTACCCCTGACATCCCCCCGCATACACAATAATATGCGCAAAAATGAATAAGCAATAATAGCGCTTGATTTATGAAAAGAAATGTGTTATATATTGCATATAGATATTGTGAAAATTTACGTTACGGGGGACATATCATGTATTGCATCGCGCGCTATCCTTTTTCCGTCGGCATGGCTTTCCTGTTGGGGCTCGTACCGGCGCTTTTTATTTTCCTGAACACGACGTATGACGCACGGACCTTCCACTCGGTCCATGCCGGGGAAGGCAGCGCCACACGCCAGGCCCCCCTGCTTTCCGGCCTGGCGGCTTCCGCCGAAGCCACCGGGGACATCAAACAAACCGGCATACCGATCTCCAGCATTCAGGCGCTGCAAATGATCGGCAATGATCCGGATTACCCCCTCGACGGCGGCTATTTCCTCACGCAAGACATCGACGCCTCGGAGACGGCGGACTGGAATGACGGCGCGGGCTTTGATCCGATTGGGAATTACATCGAGGAAGGGACTTTCACCGGCTGGTTTGATGGGATGGGCTACAGCATCCATAACCTGTACATCAACCGACCTGAGGAAAGCGATGTGGGGCTCTTCGGTGCGACCGGTACGGCGGCGCAGATTTTCAATGTCGGCTTGTATGATGTCGAAATTCACGGCGGGCAGTTTGTGGGAAGCCTGGTGGGCTGGAACGAAGGCGTCGTGGCCTATTGTTACGCGAATGGCCATGTTTCAGGGTATGAAGAAGTCACCGGGGGCCTCATAGGCCATCAATCCGGAACCCTGTACCGCGCTTACGCCATGGCGTCGGTCGCTGGCGTCGATACGGTCGGGGGCGTCGCGGGGCATAACAGTGGCGAGATTTTTGAGTGTTATGCCGCCGGGCCGATACACGGCGACAATGACGTAGGCGGCGCTGTCGGGGTAAACGAAGGCCAAGCCTATTCCCTGTTCTGGGACGTCGAAATCAGTGGCGTCACGGAATCCGCCGCCGGGTTTGCCATGACCACGCAAATGATGCAGACGCAGGAGACCTTCACGGATGTGGGCTGGGACTTCGTCGAGGACTGGTTCATGCTGGCCGGGGGCTCGTATCCCTACCTGCAAGCCCTCTCCCCCATTCTCTATGAAGCAAACATGGACACCGATCCCGGCTGGGAACTCGAGGGCCTGTGGGCCTGGGGACAGCCCACCGGTGGCGGGGGCGAAAACGGCAGCCCCAATCCGACGAGTGGCTATACCGGGGATTATGTATTGGGTTATAACCTCGAGGGCGATTACCCCAACGATATGCTCCAGACCGAATGGGCCACGACGCCGGAGATGAATTTTAGCGGCTTGGCGCAGGTCTACCTTTCTTTCTACCGGTGGCTGGGCGTTGAAAACAGCACCTGGGACCGTGCTTTCATAGAGGTCAGCAACGACGGCGACAACTGGCATACGGTTTGGGAGAACAGCCACGATCTTCATGGCGGTTTCTGGACATTCGTGGAATACGACCTTACCCCTTGGGCCGCGTATGAGCCTGCCGTTCAGGTGCGTTGGGGTATGGGGCCAACAGATGGGAGCGTCACCTACTGCGGCTGGAATATCGACGACGTCCGGATAACGAATATTCCACTTCTACTCGCCCTCGCACAAAATGTCACCGTACCAAATGTTATTGGCATGCATTTCTGGATGGCAGAGGAAGTGTTATTAAATGCAGGCTTGAGTGTTGGTTCGATTAACTATGTATATACTGATATGGAAGAAGAGGATCATGTATTTGATCAACATCCTTGGGGTGGAGATGTCGTACCCGCTGGCACTGGCGTAGACTTGTGGATCGTAGACCAAACGGAGGGAGTCAGCGTTCCAAATGTTATTGGGATGAATGTTTGGGATGCTGAGGACATCATTATTAATGCAGGTTTAAGTGTTGGCGCGCATACCGAAGCACACCACCTTGAATACCCGGAAGGGTATGTGTTCGATCAATATCCGCTCGGCAATGATTGGGCCTATCAGGGCGAATCAGTCGATTTGTGGGTATCCCTCGGACCGTCGGAATTTGCCATCGAAATCGACAGTATCGAGGCATTGCAGCTGATCGGCAATGATCCGGACTATCCGCTGGACGGGCATTATATCCTCACACAAGACATCGACGCCTCGGACACGGCCAACTGGAACGGCGGCGCGGGCTTTGACCCGATTGGGAACTATGATGATTCAAAACAAACCGCATTGCCATTCAGCGGCACGTTTGACGGGCAAGACCATGTCATTGCCAATCTATATATCAATCGCCCCGAGGAAAATTATGTAGGCCTCTTTGGGGCCATAGGCGAAGACGCTGTCGTGCAACGGGTTGGGTTGGAAAACAACATAGTGACGGGAAATTTTGATGTCGGCGGCCTGGTGGGGGAAAATCGGGGCACGGTATCTGAAAGCTACGCGACGGGCGCGGTAACAGGGAATATGCGTGTCGGCGGCCTGGTGGGTAGGAACGACGGCGCAATTTCCGAGAGCTACGCGACGAGCGCGGTGACGGGGAATGGTTCTGTCGGCGGCCTGGTGGGATGGAATGACGGCGCAATTTCCGAGAGCTACGCGACGAGCGCGGTGACGGGGTATGAGTCTGTCGGTGGCCTAGCGGGGGCGAACTATGGCGTGATATTCGAGAGCTATGCGACGGGTGCGGTGACGGGGGACAGGCAAGTCGGCGCCCTGGTGGGATGGAATTCGGACGGGACAATCGAAGCGTCCTTCTGGGATATGGAATCCAGCAACACCGATTTCTCCGACGGCGGCATGGGTCTGCTGACGGCGCAGATGCAGCAGATGAGTACGTTTACGGAGGCGGGCTGGGACTTTGCGGAGGTCTGGGGAATTGATGAGGGTGTTTCGTATCCCTACCTCCTGGCCATGTTGCAGTATGGCGATTTGCAGGTCACCTTGGAGCCAGCCGATGCCGTGGCGGCGGGGGCGCAGTGGCGGCGAAACGGCGAGAACACCTGGCGGGATAGCGGGACCGTAGAAACCAATATAACCGTCGGCAGCCACCTCATTGAATTCCGTGGCATTGACGGTTGGAACGCA
>SKJD01000017.1 GCA_007116095.1 Candidatus Hydrogenedentota bacterium | reverse complement strand
TGTGGTGAAAACGTCATACACAAGTAAACCGGGCAGACACCAGAATTTTCAACTGGGTCTGCCCGGTATGCTTTTCAGATGGAAAAGAAAAGCGTGGGGGAATGTGCTATTCCACGGTCACACTCTTTGCCAGGTTGCGTGGCTGGTCCACGTCCCGGCCGAGTCCGCAGGCGATGTAGTAGGCGATGAGCTGTAGCGGGGCTGCTACCAGCAGTGGGCTGAACATCTCCGCACAGGCTGGAATATAGAGTACGTCGTTGCTGATGGTCTTGATGTTGTCGTCGCCTTCGGTGGCAATACTCAGAATCACCCCGCCACGCGCCCGGATTTCTTCGAGGTTGGAACGCACTTTCTCATAGACACTGCCTTGGGGCGCCAGGCACACCACAGGCAGTTCCGGCGTCACCAGCGCGATGGGACCGTGTTTCATTTCCCCGGCGGCATAGCCCTCTACGTGGATGTAGCTGATTTCCTTGAGCTTCAAGGCGCCTTCCATGGCGCTGGGGTAATTCACGCCCCGCCCGATAAACATGGCGTTTTTCGCATGCATGTAATGGTCTTTGCGGGCGCATGCGGCAATCGCGTCGGCCTGTTCCAGGCATTGCTCCAGTTTGCCTGGAATTTCCCGGAGTTGGGTTAGCTGTGTTGCGACATCCTCGGGGGTCACCGTGTTCCGTATCCGGCCCATGTAGAGGCTGAAGAGGGCGAGCGCACAAAGCTGGGAGGTGTAGGCCTTGGTGGAAGCCACCCCGATTTCCGGCCCGGCGTGGGTGTAGATCACGCCGTCTGCGCTGCGTGCGATACTGGAGCCCACGACATTCACGATGCCGATTACCGGCGCCCCATTCGTACGTGCGATACGTACTGCCTCCAGGGTGTCGGCGGTCTCACCGGATTGGGTTACGGGGATGACGAGTGTATCTGCATCAAGCACCCGGTTGCCGTAGCGAAATTCCGACGCCAAATCGACTTCTACCGGGATACGCGCGAATTGCTCCACCATATATTTGCCCACCAGGCCGGCATGCCAGGCGGTGCCACAGGCCACGATAACAATACGTCGAAGCCCCGCCAGCCGCTGCGAGTCAAGGCCCAGGTCGGGCATCTCAATGTTGTTTTTCGAGTCTACATAAGCCAAAAGGGCATGCCGCAGGACCTCCGGTTGCTGAAAAATCTCTTTCAGCATGTAATGGGGGTAGCCTTCTTTTTCGGCTTGTACCGGATCCCAATCGATGGTGCTTGGCGTGTGCCGGGCAGGAGCGCCGGTCATGTCGATAATATGGTAGCCGGCGGGCGTGAGCTTGCAGAGTTCGCCGTCGTTGAGGTATATGACCTGGCGGGTATGCTTCACGACTGCCGAGGCATCCGATCCGATGAAGTATTCACCCTGGCCCAGACCCAGTATAAGCGGACTGCCCTGGCGCGCTCCAACGAGTACTTCCGGTTCCCCGCGATGGAGTACGCCAATGGCATAGGCCCCGCGGACACGCTGTAATGCCAGGCGGACCGCCTCAATGAGGTCTCCCTGGTAATACTGTTGAATAAGGTGGGGTAAAACCTCGGAATCGGTGGCGCTGCGAAATACTATCCCGGTTGCTTCCAGTTCCTGACGCAATTCCTGAAAATTTTCGATGATGCCATTGTGCACCACAGCGATGTCCTGGGCGACATCCCAGTGCGGGTGGGCATTCTCCTCAGCCGGAGCCCCATGCGTGGCCCAGCGGGTGTGCCCGATGCCCAGCCGCCCCCGCAGCGGTGTCGTTTCCAACACCGTGCGTAGCACCGCCAACTTACCGACCCGCTTACAGGTCGCCAGGGCCCCGTCTTGAAGCAGGGAGATGCCCGCGGAATCATAGCCGCGATACTCTAGCCGCGCCAGCCCCTCGAGTATGATATCCTGTGCCTCGCCTTCACCTACATAGCCCACAATCCCACACATACGCAATTTTCCTTATGCACTTGACGGAAATAGTTGAATAAAAAACAACGGAACTGGAAGGATTATGACATGCAATAAAAAAAAATAGCAAATGCTATTGATAACAAAGTAAAAAAGCGGACCGCAGCAACGCCGGTATGGCCGTGGGGGGGGCGCCCATACCCAGCAGCCCTTTTATGTAGTCCTTGATGTAGTCGACCACTTCCATGCCGTAGTAGACAATCAGTGTCAGAATCGTTAGCGTCACCAGAATGCCCACGAAGGCCACCAGCATACCGAGCAAGGTGACGATGCCGTCTTCTTCCAGCAGGCCAATGCCCAGCAGAAAGATGCCAATCGCCGGCAGGGTGTTGGTCAGGGGGATGGGGATGCACATGGAAATGCCGCAGCAGGTGACGATAGCGCCCATGGTGCGGTAGGCCAGCGGCGTATGGTAGATGAAGCGCAAGCGGGGGCGCACCACATTTTCCACCAATTCCAGCGCTTTCACCATGCCCCGCACCAGCCTGGAGTTGGGGCCGGATTTCAGGGGGCGTTGACGCAGACGCTCCGGAAACCAGGGAGTATCCCGTCGCGCCACCATCTGGGTTCCCAGGAGGATCAGCACCAAGCCGAAGGGCACGGAGTAGCCCGGCGCTGGTAACGGGAGGGCCGAGGGCAGGGCCATCACAATCAGGAAGAGTCCGAAGCTCTGATGGGAGATGCGGTCCAGAACATCGCCGACCGTAATGGCGTCACCGTCCCGGGTGGCGAAAATGTCTTGTATGTCTGCTGAGAGACGCATGGAGCGTGGATTCCTTTATTATACACCGGTTAAGGGAAAAACTATGGCGGCGGTTATTGGCCCGCCGGGGTTTTGACTACCTTGAGCAGGGGTGACTGGTTTAATTCGGCGATGACGCTGTGGTTGGTCACGTCGCGATGGAGTGGGGTGATACTGACCTTGCCGGCCTCAATCGCTTCGAAATCGGTGCCTGGCTCAGTAAAATGGGACGGTTCTTTGCCGCCTATCCAGTAATAGACCCCGCCACGTGGGTCTTTACGCTTTACGATTTCTTCTTCGTAGTGCCGACGTCCCATGCGGGTGATGGAAACCCCGTTCAGGGCCTCAAAGGGGTAGTCCGGTACGTTCACATTCAGGGTGGTGTCCCTGGGCATGCCACTCTCTAACAGACATGCTGCTATCGGCGCCGCAACCTGCGCGGCGGTTTCCAGGTATAGCGGGGTATAGCTGGCCGTTGAGACGGCGAAGGAGGGAATGCCCATGAGCATGCCCTCATAGGCCCCGGCAACCGTGCCGGAGTAGGTCACATCGTCGCCCAGGTTTGCGCCGGGGTTGATGCCCGACACCACCAAATCCGGTTTACGGCCCAGCAGGGCCCGGATCGCTAACATGACGCAATCGGTGGGGGTGCCGTCTACAGCGAACCAGTTTTCCCCGCTCGGGATGACCCGCAGCGGTCGATGCAGGGAAACCCCATGACCTACCGCGCTTTGCTGGGTGGCTGGGGCATAAACACAGACCTCGCCCAGAGACATCATCGCCTCGGCCAGAAAGCGTAATCCTGGTGCGCGAATACCGTCGTCATTGGTCACAAGAATCAGTGGACGTTCAGACATATTACACTCAATAATCTATGTGGGGTTGCGGGTGCAGCACAAACAAAAGAAAGGACGGCGCGATGGGGAGCCGTCCGACAGTGCCCATAGCGTATCGGATAATCGCAGGTCATGTCCAATACAGCGGTGATTTACCAGGACTTTCCAGGCGTGATCCGTCTTGCCCCATTGCGTTCCCGGCGTGGCATTGATTATGATGTCTGACGTAGCGCATGGTCTGTGCCGTGTGGGGAAATGGGAAGATGGGTTCTTCAGGGAGCGATGGAAGCTACGACCACTTCGGATAGTTCCAGGGACATCGATGAAACCGCCTTGTTGCTGGCAGCCAGGGCGGGAGACCGTGTTGCCTTCGGGGATTTGATGCGGACATACCAGCGCCGGGCCTATGCCATTGCATACAGCTATGTGGGTAATCGCGAAGACGCCCTGGAGTTGGCGCAGGATGCGTTTATCCGGGCCTTCCGGGCCATGGATCGCTTTGATACTTCGCAGGCTTTCTACCCTTGGCTCTATCGCATCGTCAAGAATCTCAGCCTGAACCACCTGAAACGCCGACAGCGCCGCAAGGAAACCTCGCTGGACGCGATGATGGAGCAGGGCTTTGACCTGCGGGATACGCAGGCCTGTCCGGAGTCGGCCTTGCACCGGGCGGATATGCGGCAGCAGATGTTGCGGGCCCTGGAAATGTTGCCGCCAGAACAGCAGGAAATTCTGCGCTTGCGGCACTTCCTGGAGTTGCGCTATCGTGAAATAGCAGCCTGCCTGGAGATTCCCCAGGGCACGGTGATGTCGCG
>SKJD01000062.1 GCA_007116095.1 Candidatus Hydrogenedentota bacterium | reverse complement strand
TATCTTGGATTTGCAAGCGATGCAACAGTTGGACGTTCCTTTCGTGGGGTCATATCGGGCCTGGCGGCTGTGAAAGCACCTGTAAAGGTACCGTATTGTCACCATTGTATGGGGTATTGTACCCGGATTGACAGGCGATAACATCTTGAGAAATCCGAGGCCTGTAACCAAGGGTAAGCTGGGTTATGCGCATTCCGGGCAGGGAGCTGGATTGCTGGCGCACCCGGAGGTAGCGCCTCTATGGTTGCATTTCAATAAAAAGTGTAACAAGCTGGCATGGGCATGGTAACATTAAACAATCCATTCCAGGCGCTATTACAAAGCCTATCGACGGCGACAAACAGGCTATTGGGCTTCTGGCATCTTGTGGGGGGCAATGGCGAAATCAAAGCGATCCGTCCCCAAACTTCGTGGTAGCACGCATTTCTTTGATGTATGGATTCGCAGTCGTCGACCAGGCGCCAATTGCCCGGGCGAATCATAGTTCCAATTCCCATTACAAGCCCGAAAGTGTATACAGGATTGTATTGTGCTTGGGAAATCACAGGTTACAAGCTTTGTGGTGTATTTTCATATATATTGAACGTAGTATGTTGTTCTCAGAATTTTTGGTATAGAGTGATCAACGGGGCGGCGTTGCATACGCAGGCTTGTAGTGTAAAGCGTGTCAGGCTGAACGCCGGGCCGTTCCGTGATGGGGTGTGTTCATGAAAATTCATCCGTCTGCGATTGTGCATTCGAAGGCACAGCTTGCTGCGGACGTGGAAGTCCAGGCGTTTACCATTATTGACGAGGGGGTGGAGATCGGCGCGGGCACCGTGGTCGGGCCGCACTGCGTGTTGTCAGGCCGCACTACGATTGGCCGGAACAACCATATTTTCAGCAATGCGCAGGTGGGGGTGCTGCCGCAGGACCTCAAGCATGTGCCAGGCGCGCTGGGGCGCACCATCATCGGTGACAACAATGTCATCCGCGAGACGGTGACCATCAGTAGCGGCACGGTTTACAGCGCGGACGATGAAGAAACGGCCGCCCACAAGGTCACTCGTATCGGCAATGGCTGCCTGCTCATGGCGTGCAGCCATGTCGCCCATGATTGCCGGCTGGGCGATGGGGTGATACTGGCCAACCATGTCGCGCTCGCCGGGCATGTCACCGTGCAAGACAAAGTCATTATCGGCGGTCTGACCGGCATCCATCAATTCGTTGTGCTCGGAGCCATGTCCTTTATTGGCGCCATGTCCCGCATCAGCAAGGACGTCCTGCCGTTCATGATTGTGGAAGGACACACCCCGCCGAAATGTTTCGGCCCGAACCGGATTGGCCTGGAGCGCAATGGCTTTGACAGTGATCGCATTGCGCATATCAAAGCCATCTATAAGCTGCTCTACCGATCGGATTTCAACACCCGACAGGCCCTGGAGCGCATTGCGCAGGAAATTCCGGCGAGCGAAGACCGCGATCGGATTGTGGCGTTCATCCAGGATTCCAAGCGGGGCGTCACCTGATGATGTTGAGGCGCTTCTTGCGAAGCGTCCCGGCAGGCGCGGGGAGTTGCCCCGGATTCGCTTGCGAATACGACAGTCCCGCATTTACTATTGATATGCGATGATTGCCATTAGTACAATCCCGGTGTTCATGCGATGAGGACGTATTTCATCATTACCCGGAAGAAGCATCCACTTCTTTTATGCGTCATTCCAACCCCACATTTCCGGAATGGGCAGTGTGTTGTTCCAGGTCTGTCCGAGTTTGCGGATCGCTTTAGCGCACCAAGTCAGTTCGAGCTGCCGGAGGCCACTCAATGAAAACTTTACGTACCGGCGTGGTCGGTGTCGGTCATCTGGGTTACCATCATGCCAGGAATTACGCCGCGCTGCCGGACGCCGAGCTGGTCGGCGTGGTGGACACCAACCCTGCCAATCGCGAGCGCGCCGCCGGTGATTTTACCGTCCCCGGTTTCAGCGATGTGGAAGCCCTTATTGCCTGCGGCGTCGATGCTGTGTCAGTCGCAACGCCCACCTCGCACCACCACGACAATGTGATTGCCCTGCTCCAGGCCGGCGTGGATGTGCTGGTTGAAAAGCCCATCGCCATGACCCTGCTGGAAGCCGAGGCCATGGTCGCCGTGGCCAAAACCCATGACTGCCTGCTCCAGGTAGGGCATATCGAGCGCTACAACGGCGCGGTCATGGCGTTCATGCGCGCAATTGAGAATCCCCGCTTTATCGAATGCCACCGGCTCAGTCCCTTCCCCGGACGGGGGGTGGATGTCAGTGTCGTGCTGGATTTGATGATTCACGACCTGGACATCGTACTTTCCATGATAGACGGCGAGGTGATTTCACTGGACGCCGTCGGGGTGCCGGTCTTGTCGACCCAGGAGGACATCGCCAATGTCCGCTTGCGCTTTGATACGGGCTGTGTGGCGAACCTGACCAGCAGCCGGGTTTCCATGGAGAAGATGCGTAAGATCAGGATTTTCGAGAGCAACGCCTATCTCTCCACCGACTATAACGCGCAGGAAGTGCTGGTCTACCGCAAATCGCCCGGCCCCATACCCGAGGGTGGAAATCCCATGGAGCACATCAAGGTGGAGCCCCTGCCGGTGAAACGGGGCGAGCCTTTGTATCTTGAGTTGGCGGATTTCCTCGAGTCGGTGCGCCTGCGCCGTAAGCCCCAGGTGTCGGGGGAAGACGGCTTGCGCGCGTTACGGCTTGCCCAGGACATTACCGACTTTATACGGAAGCAACATTGACGACGTTATTTTTTGTGGCCGGTGAGCGCTCCGGGGATACCCACGGCGCCGGGCTGGTGCGGGCCATACGCCGACAGGCGCCCGAGATCCATTGTGAGGGGCTGGGTGGTTCGCTGATGGAAGCCGCCGGGATGACCCTGCGCCATGATCTCGCAGGCCAGGGCATCATGGGATTCACCGAGGTGTTGAAGCATATCCTGCCCATCCGGCGCCTGTTTTATGAAACCCTCGATCATTTGCGGAAGACACGGCCTGCCTGCCTTGTTCTGATTGATTACCCGGGCTTCAATATCCGTCTGGCCAAAGCGGTCGACGGCTTGGGGATTCCGGTGGTGTATTACATCAGCCCGCAGGTCTGGGCCTGGAAAAAGAAACGCATTCATACCCTGGCCCGCTACGTGCGGAAGATGCTCGTCATCTTTCCCTTTGAAGAAGAACTGTACCGGGAGGTCGGGCTGGACACGGTCTATGTGGGACACCCCCTGCTGGACTACATTGAATCCTACACGCCCACGCCCCTGCCCCGGGACGGCAAGCTCATTGGGCTTTTGCCGGGCAGTCGGGAACAGGAGCTGCGGCGTTTGTTGCCGATCATGCTGGCGACGGCGAAGCGGCTTCAGGCGCAGGACCCCGCGTTGCATTTCATTACCCCCTGTGTGAACGAGGCCCGGGCGGAACAGGTGCGTGCGATTGCGGGCGACTTTCCGCTGGAAGTGCGGGTGGACGCCATGTATGACGTGCTGAGCCAGAGCCACTTCTGCCTGGTCGCTTCCGGCACCGCCACCCTGGAAACCCTGATGTTTGGGACGCCGATGCTTATCATGTACAAAATTTCCCCACTCAGTTATCTGCTGGCGCGGTTGCTGGTGGACATTCGATATATCGGTATCGTGAACATACTCGCTAAAAAAGAGATTGTCCCGGAATTCATACAGCACAAAGCCGCGCCGGAGCGGGTGGCCCCGGTGGCCTGGGAATTGATACAGGAGAGCCCAGCGCGCCAGAAAATGCTTCAAGAACTGGTGGCGCAGCGGGAGACGCTGGGGGCGGGCGGCGCTTCGGACCGGGCCGCCGCTGAGATTCTGGCGCTGATACAAGGAACCGCCCATGGCTGATACCCTCTATATCATCGACGCAATGGCCTATGCCTTCCGTTCCTACTTCGCCATCCGCAGCAACCCGAGCAACGCGGCGGGCAAACCCACCAACGCCGTGTACGGTTTCACCCGTATTCTCATGAAGTTGCTGCGCGAGGAAAATCCCTCGCATGTCGTGGTCGTATTCGATGCTCCGGGCAAGACCTTTCGCGACGACCTCTATGCCGACTACAAGGCGACCCGACCGGACACCCCGGAGGACTTGCTGATTCAGTTTCCCATGATGCAGGAGGTAGTGCGGGCGATGAACCTGCCGATGCTGTCGGTGCCGGGCGTAGAGGCGGATGACGTCATGGGGACCCTGGCGGTGCAGGCGGCGGCGCATGAGATTCCGGCGGTGCTGGTGACCGGCGACAAAGACATGCTCCAGCTCATCGGCCCCTCGGTGCGGGTCTATGATCCCGCCAAGGGCGACAATGGCAAATGGTATGGACATGAAGACGTCGTGGAGCGTTT
>SKJD01000104.1 GCA_007116095.1 Candidatus Hydrogenedentota bacterium | reverse complement strand
TGTTGGTGCACACAATGATGTCTGTCGTTCCTTCATCATAGAAAAAGAACAGGCGGGCCTGACCGCCTTTCATTTCAAAAATGCCTTCAAGCCCTTTTCCGATGCCTGGCCGGACCTTGGTCTTGTTCAGTACCCGATAGTTGCTTGCCACCAATTCCAGGGTGATGAGTAGTTTTCGGTAATCTTGCGGATGTTTCTCTGCGAGATTCACCAGGTCCTGCAAGGCCCGCGCACGGCCATTGATTTCAAGCGCTTTGATTTTGTGAACAACTTCACGGTTCAGCTCCGGGATAATTATATCTACCAAATGTACGTTCATGTCAACTCAAAGGTTTACAGATATTACGCCAAGACTTCGGCGTGTACGTTGCCAATTACATGCAGCGCCTCACTTCAAGAGGCGGCATGCCCTACGAAAAGGACCAACGTAGCACAGTATAATTTTCGGATACAAGCGCGGTGGCATGAAAAAAGCGACGGCGTCGCGAAGTAATCGCGATGAGCCGCCGCTTTGGCACACCTACTGAGGTATGCGGGGAGGAAGGAAAGTTTGTGATCTTGTCGGGGACCGGGATTAGTTTTTCCGGTATTGGCTGAATTGCTTCTTCGCCGGCTCCCCTGCTCCCGGATTGCTTTGCCGAGCGCTTAGCTTCGCTTAGTCGTCTTCGACGATGGGATAGGCGCCCTCTTTGTCATGCACTTCCCGGCCGGTGATTGGCGGGTTGAAGACGCACAACAGGCGCAGGTCTTCTTCCACACGCACCACGTGACGGTCGTGCTGGTCGAGGGCATAGAGAAACCCGGGGGTAATTTCATGTTTCTTGCCGTCATCCAGGTTCTCAATTTCGCCTTTGCCTTCGACGCAGTAGACGGACTCCAGGTGGTTCTTGTACCACATCCGGGTTTCCGTGCCGGCGCGGATGACGGTTTCGTGGAAGGAAAACCCCATCCCTTCGCTTTTGAGCAAGAGACGCCAGCTCGTCCAGTTCCCACCATTCACTTCGCGGTCCGTGCCGCGGATATCATCAATATGCTTAACAATCATGCTAAATATGTTCCTGCTTTAAGGTAAATAAGGTACTGCGTTCATGAAAAATGAAAAGGAAAGGGCTCCGGTCTGTGTAGCCAGGCCGAAGCCCCATCAGCTTGCATGGTTAAATGTCGTGGTTACTTCGAGGTCTTCATGACATCCTTCGCGTCGGCCTTGGCCGCTTCGGCTTCCGCGCTGGCGACGGCTGCGGCCATCGCTTCTTCCAGAATGTCCAGGCCTTCGTTCAGGGTTTCGTCCGTGATGCTTAGCGGAGCCAGGACCTTGACCACCTCGTCTTCCGGTCCGGAGGTCTCAATAATCAGATTGCGCTTGAAGGATTCCTGCACGATGCGCGAGGCCATCTCGGGATCGTCCATCACGATACCCCGCATCATGCCGCGGCCACGCACTTCATTAGCATGATCGCTGTGGCGGGCGGCCAGCTTTTCGAGGCGGGCCTTGATGATGGCGCCCTTGGACAGCACGCCCTTGGCGAAATCCTTGGTCCGCCAGAACTTCTCCAGGGCTGTCGTGGCAGTGACGAAGGCCAGGTTATTGCCCCGGAAGGTGCCGTTGTGTTCACCCGGCTCCCAGGCGTCCATGTCCGGTTTCATCAGCACGACCGACATCGGCAGGCCGAAACCGCTCAGGGACTTGGAAAGGGTGATGATGTCCGGGTTGATGCCCGCCGGCTCAAAGCTGAAGAAGGTGCCGGTACGGCCACAGCCCGCCTGAATATCGTCCACGATCAGCAGGATGTCATACTTGCGGCAGAGGCGTTCCAGGCGCCGCAACCAGGAGAAGCTGGCGGTGTTGATGCCGCCCTCGCCCTGCACGGTTTCCACCACGATCGCCGCCGGGTCGTCCAGGCCGCTGCTCTTGTCTTCCAGGGCCTTTTCCAGGTAGTCCAGGGTATCGACGTCTTCGCCCATGTAGCCGTCATACGGCATGAAGCTCACATCCGGCAGGGCCGAGCCCGAGACTTCCCGAAAGTGGGAATTACCCGTAGCGGCCAGCGAACCCAGGGAAACCCCGTGGAAGCCGTTGGTGAACGAGACGATGTTGCTGCGACCGGTAATCTTGCGGGCCAGCTTGAACGCGGCTTCAACGGAATTCGTGCCCGTGGGGCCGGTGAACTGCACCTTGTACTCGAATTCCCGAGGCTTTAGAATGACATCATGAAAAGTTTCCAGAAAATGCTTTTTCGCCGTGCTGGCCATGTCCAGACCATGGACCAAGCCGTTGTTCGACATGTAGTCCATCAAGGCCTTTTTCAGATCCGGATCATTGTGCCCATAGTTGAGCGAACCGGCGCCAGCCAGAAAGTCGATGTAGCGGTTCTCTTCATCGTTATACAGGAAGGCCCCTTCGGCCCGTGCAAACAGCGTGGGAAAGGAACGTACGTAACCTCGCACTTCCGATTCCATGTTACTGAATGTGTCTAGATTGCTCTTGTCTTTGTTTGTGTTCTTCTCTGTCGTCATCTTTCCTGTTTCCTTCCTTCGTCAATTGCATTTGCTCAGTGGGTGCTATCCAAGCCGATGGCGTGGATGCCGGGTGCTGTTCAAAGCTTTTGCTTGTTGCACCCTGTACCGCGTGTAAGCGGTTTAATTTACTGTTGTGTTGTCGTGTATTTCACGACAACTACATTATTGCCACGGCCCAATCCGGTAGCATTCTTCCGGCTCATGGCTTTCGCCACCGAATTGCTCGGCCGTAAAAAAGCTGCTCTTCACACATTCCGTATCCCAGGAACGGGCCAGCGATTGAAACAGGCGCTGCGAGGCCTCGTTCGAGGGGGTAATCGTGGTTTCCAGATACTGGACGCCATCGCCCTTGACGGCTTCCTGCAAGTGTTGAATCATCCGTTTCGCCAGGCCCAGACCCCGGGCCTCACTGCTCACGGCCACCTGCCAGATAAAGAGCACATCCGGTTTTTTCGGGGGGATGTAGCCAGACACATAGCCCAGTATCTTGCCTTCGGCCTCGGCTACCACACAGGTGTCCGAAAAATGCGCCGACAACAACAAATAGCTGTAGCAGGAGTTCACATCCAGCGGTGGACAGGCCTGGATCAGTTGCCAGATGGCGTGCCCGTCGTCGGGCGTCGGATTGCGAAATGTAAGGTCAATTTTTTTATCGGTCATTGTTGCGTGTAGCTTTCAAGATAGTTCACCAAGGTGTAACGTTAAGCATTGAAATCGCATGCGGCTATTTCTTAATTATACCATTTTTCTTAAATGAATGACGGCTAAAATTTTTTACGCCTTTCAGGATGTTAAGACAATTGCATCGCACGTAAATGCTCGTTTTCTTGCAGGCCAAGTAATTCACTGACGTCCCACTTTTCGAGCAGCAGGGTCTGCGGTTGGTTTTCCAGCGCCTGGGCGCTTACGGCGTCCAGCGATTCCGCCAGGATTACAATGGGTATGCTCGGTTCAAAATCACGTACATTCAAGACAAATTCCAGCACATCAAACGACGCATGCTCCCGGTCGACGATAATGGCGTTGAAGCGGGTACGGCGTAATTGGCGCAGCGCGTCCATCGTGCTGTTGATGTGAATCTGGCGCATGCCGACCCGATTCAGAATTTCCTGCGTCATGGGGTTCATCGTAGAAGTCATTACCAACATCTTCAGTTTCTCCATATCCGGCTTCCGGAAACATGATATTCCCGAGCGGTATATCTTTGGATTGCCTTCCTTGTTGCAATATTGATGCCAATTTCTTTATTGTGGCGACTAAGGTGTTGTTATAAAGTTACTTATAAATTTTACACCCCACCCAGCGGCAATTCCGCCGCCACAGAAGCACCCTGGAGAACGGCTTCAAAATATCTGATCTGTGCAATTTGTGCACAGAGCGATTTTTTGCGTAGTCATGCGTGCATTATATTTACATATCGTGTTTAAGGAGCGCTGAATTGTTGTTTGTCTGTGAATTTAATGCACATATTGTATTGTTTTCAATGCAGGTTGCGATTTGCAAAGACCGTCGCTAATCTGTAAGCATGGTATTCAAGCTATTATCGTGTTGGCAGACGCCGGCGCAACGAGGAGGGGTACATATGGCAGGCAAACATAATCGGCGGTATTTTCTCGCGCAGGCGGGACTCGGCGTAGCGGGGCTGGCCCTTGGCGGCTATCAGGCGACAGCCCGGGGCTATGCGGCGAATGAGGCCATACAGGTTGGGTGCATCGGCACGGGCGGACGATGTCTCCAGTTGATGCATTGGTTACAGCAGCTACCCGGTGTAAAAATCGTTGCGGTCTGCGATGTCTGGGATACGCGATTGGCGCAGGCGCGGGACCTGGCTGGCCCGGATGCCTGGGCGACCAAAGACTA
>SKJD01000138.1 GCA_007116095.1 Candidatus Hydrogenedentota bacterium | reverse complement strand
GAAGGCCATGAAAAGGTTGGCCAGGGTGACGTCCCGGGCGAACTCGGTGATGGTCTGCACCTCGGAACCGTCCGGCGTCGTAATGGTCTCTGTGGTCACACCCGAGGAAGGCCAGAGCGTGACGCGGTCCAGGATGTTGATGGCGTTGAGCTGGTCGGACCAGATAAACCAGGCGACGACGACCAGGGAAACCCCCATCAGGCCTTTCACCAGCCGCTGGGATTGCTCATCCACCTTTTGCAGGTCAATTTCTTCCTCTTCAATCTCGACCGCTTCGCCGACGCTCTCCTCTTTCGCTTCAGCCTCTTCCAGGGCTTTTGCCCGCATCGCCGCCAGGCGTTTCTTGGCCTGTTCTATACGCAGGGCGCGGTGAGCCAGCAGCGTCCAGCGCATGATCATCCCGTACGTCAGCATAAAACCGAGTAGCAAGGTGGCGGCGAGGTAGAGCTCATAGGTGATCGCCCAGGCCGAGTAAAAATAGCCCATACCCGCGGCAATGGTCAGCCCCGCTGGCGTGCCGACACCCAGCCAGAACCAGAATTTACGGATACGGGTCTGGCCTTCAAGCAGGCGGTGCTCCAGAATCTGCTGGACCGGGCCCCGGGTCGGATGCAACGCCTTCCAGGCCAACAACGCCAGCAAGATCATCATGATCATCAAGGCATTGCGACCAAGCGCCTCCTTCCAGTCTTCGTTGTTGGTCCACTCCATCACCTCGACAATAAAGACGAAGGGCATGGCGATTACCAGGAACCAACGCATGATGTTTCGCACTTGCAGGGCGGGGCGCTCCAGCCACCCGAAGTGGGTAATGCCAAGGCCACCGGAGCGCAGGATGTGGCGGTAGGTGTTAAAGGTCAGCAACAGGAAAGTCAGCGACAGGAAACCCGGGGCCAGGCTGCGCACGAAATCTTCGCCATAGGTCATCACGGAACAACGCCAGGCGAGGAAGGCAAAAAAGATCGGCAACGGAATAGAAATCAGAATGGTCTCTATGAACGTACGCAGGGTCGGCACATAGGTCGTACAGCGGGGGTTCCCCGCCTTTTTACTGTCCTCGACAATGGCGCGACGGATTTTTTTGCGAATTATCAGCCAGACCCCGATTATCACCAGATAAAATACATAGATGTAGGGGTACTCATACAGGTCCATGTATGCACTGAAGCCCAGGTTTTCCCAATGCGTCGGCTCCAGAAACCATTGCAGGGCGGCCCAGGTATTCAGCACATGCTCCAGACTCATGGGGGTGCCGCTACGAATCCAGAGCACCCGCTCGTCGATGTAGCTTGAGAAATCATTGACCAGTAGAATCAACTCTTTTTCACGGGTATCCAGGAGGATCAGACGATCTATGTAGTCCCCATAGGTCTCCAACAGTGCGTCCAGGTTGTTCCGCTGGGTCTGGAGCATGTCACGCAACAACGCACGCAAGTTTTCCCGCTCGTCGCCTTCCACACTAGGCGCAACTTCGGCGAGTATCGCGGAGACGGCGCTGTCGATGTTCGCCAGCTCCATACGCTGTTCCCGGAACTGAATTTGCTTGATCTGCACCTGGGTAATAAGTTCCTGGCGCTCCCGTTGGTCCCGGCGCAACTGTCGCAGATTGGGCAGGTAACTACGTTGGTTGCGCAAAAGTAAGCCGGTAGCGTTGTTCAACCCAATGGTGTCGATCTTCTCTTCCAGGTTGAGCCGTTCGCCCTCGATCCGGATTTTCTCGCGGTTCAGCCGCTGCTCCTCGGCGGCGACCGCTTCAATCCGACCAATCAACCCTTCTTCCCCGGTGCGCTTTTCAACCAGGGCCGAATTCGCTTCGGCGATTGCCTCCACCCGCTCCCGCACTAAGGGATCGGCGCCGGCGGCTTCGAACTGCATCTCACGCGCTTCCTGGGTGGCGCGCTGGGCAAAGTACTGACGCTGTTCACTGAGCAAATCCCGCGCCCGCTCTACAGCATCTTCCAACAACGCCACATTGCGGATGGCGCGGTCGGTGCGCAACACCAAGACCTGTGTGCGGGCATCATAACTTTGCAGTTCCCACTCCAAGGCCTGGATTTCATGTTCCACCACCTGGCGACGTAACTGGTTTTGTTGCTGCTTCGCTTGAACAATAGCCGGCGGATCATCGCCATCGACCTCCAGCAGAGTCTGGGGCAGCTCTTCGAGGCGGTTGCGCGCCGCCAAAAGCAATTCCGGCGCCTGACGACGGCGGTTGGCGCGGCGGTTGGGCTCTGCCTCCAATTCGTTTCGGAGGGCTATGGCCGTGGAAAGCTCGGTTTCCAGCCGGGTTACCAGCCCGTCATAGTAGCTGAGCGGCGCATCCTCCGGGATATCCCCCATCACGTCGATGGGAACCGGCGGTTCGCTCATGATTTCCTGGAGATTCTCCAGCAGGGCCGGCGCTTCCTCAATTTGCTGCTCGAACTGCGCCGCCTGCGCCGCCCACTCCTCCGAGGCCCGGGCCAACTCCAGATTTTGCTGGAGTATACCCATAAGCTCTGCCCGTTGCTCATCCGAGAGGCTCTCGTTGGCCTCGGCCAGGCTCATGCCGCCCTCGACCATCTCCACGGTTATTTGCGGTGTCTCAGGCCTTTCTTCCGCTTCCTGGGCCGCCAGGATCGGCATGCCGCAGAGGAGCAAAACCAACAAGGCGCCAGCGAAATATCGGGGTAGCCAGGTTTGCGATGAGCGGTGCAAATACAACATGAACAAACTACTTTCCTTGGGTTGCAAGACGACGAAAAATGCAGACAAATACCGGACGTTCAGCGCATCCAAAAAAAATACGTCATTAATACCGATTTTAGGATATACGATATGACGCCAGGCATGCTACCCGGTTGGACGTATTCAGCAAATTGGCGTGGGGAGAAAGGATTTTGTTTATGCTTGAATCAGGGACGGGATAAAAAACATCCACAGATTTTACGGGCTGGCGCAGATTATTTCCATCGAAAACAGCCATGAAATTACCTGCGCTAATCTGTGTAATCTGTGGATAAATCTGTCTGTGAACAGTTATCAGCTATTATCCGGGGAAGCGCCCTCATGCAGCCATTGGGCGACGTCCTTGGCCCAGTAGGTCAGGATGAGTTGGGCCCCGGCGCGGCGGATGCCCAGCATGGACTCCAGCACGGCGTTTTTTTCCTCGATCCAGCCGCGCTCAGCCGCAGCCTTGATCATGGCGTATTCACCGGAGACATTGTAGGCGGCGATGGGCAGCTCAAACTGATCATAGGCGCGCTGGATGATGTCCAGGTAGGGCATGGCCGGCTTGACCATCACAATGTCGGCGCCCTCTTCCACGTCCAGCTCGATCTCGCGCATGGCCTCGTTGCTGTTGGCCGGGTCCATCTGGTAAGAACGCCGATCCCCGAACTGCGGCGGCGACTCTGCGGCGTCACGGAAGGGACCGTAGAAGGCCGAAGAGAACTTGGCGCTATAGGCCATGATCGGGACTTCATGGTAGCCTTCGTTGTCCAGTAGATCACGGATTTCGGCGACGCGCCCGTCCATCATGTCCGACGGCGCCACCATGTCCGCCCCGGCCCGCACATGCGCCAGGGCTTCCTGGGCCAGGACTTCCAGGGTCGCGTCGTTGTCGACATCCTGCTGGCCGTCCAGGTTCTCCGAAAGCAGGCCGCAGTGACCGTGGTCCGTGTATTCGCAAAGGCAGACATCCGTGATCACGCAGAGCTCAGGACAGGCTTGTTTCACCGCCTCGACAGCGCGACATACAATCGCATCCATTGCGTAAGCCTGGCTGCCATGGGCATCCTTCATCTTCGGAATGCCGAAGAACATGACCGCAGGAACGCCCAGGTCCGCAATCGCCTTCGTCTCCTCCACGAGGGTATCCACCGACCACTGGAACTGCCCTGGCATCGAGGCAATGGGATTCTTCACGCCGCTGCCCGGCCGGACAAACATCGGGTAAATCAGGTTATCGACCGTCAGATGCGTTTCACGCACCATCCGGCGAAATGTAGCGTTGCGACGTAAACGACGCAAGCGGGTTTCTGGAAACATCGACATGGTTGGTATACCCTCGTGTTCTCTATTGCGATTACGGCTAATGAGCGCGCTCCCCGCGGCGCGTGGCGGCGGGGAGACACAATATTCAAAGTATGAAACAGCACGCCACCCAATGTCGTGCGATGTCTACAGGTACAAACACTGTATTCCGCTGTGGGCTTCCTGGATTCTACACCACACTACAGCATCCATGCTGTTCACCGCTACGGGATGGCGGCCTTCTCTCTTTACAGGGTGCGCAGCATCAAATCCGAGACAAGCTTGCTGTAGCCCGCCGGGTCCGGCAAATCCCCGCCTTCGGACAGGACCGCCTGACCATAGAGCAGTTGGGCATAGTCCTTCAACT
>SKJD01000377.1 GCA_007116095.1 Candidatus Hydrogenedentota bacterium | reverse complement strand
GCGGGCATTCCGACGCCGACACGATAAAACGAAGTTGCAGCAGCGACGGGGCCCAAGCGCAAATTGAATTTGTCACAAGTGGAGTTGATTTATGCATACATTGTATCCCGATACCACCCCACACTGGAAATTGGCGTTACAGCAAGCCTTTGAGCAGGAACCCTTCCTTCCGGCGCCGGGCCTGGGAAATCCCCACACCCAATCGGTATGGGGACATTTAACCCGCTCCGCCTTGCCGAAGTTGCCTTTTGTCCGGGAACGACTGACGACCCCGGACGATGATGTGCTCGAACTCTTCAGCCTCGACCTGGAAGACGACGATCGGCCCATCATGCTCTTGCTGCATGGGCTGGAAGGGGGCTTAAATTCTTACTATGTCCACCGTCAGGGCCGCCTTTTCCACCAGGCCGGATGGAGCGTGGCGCTGATGTGCTTTCGCAGTTGCGGCCTGGAGATGAACCGGGGACCCCGCCTCTATCACATGGGAGACACGGCTGACCCCATATTCGTGGCGGAGACCCTGGCGGAGCGCTGGCCAGGCAGGCGCATTGACATCATCGGCGTGTCTTTGGGCGGCAGTGTATTGGGAAATTGGCTGGCCGACGCGGGCGAGGCGGTACCGGAGGAAATCGGCGCCGCCGCCATTATCTCGCCACCCTTTGATCCCACGGCCTGCGCTCCCTTTCTCGCGAGTCAGCTACATGGCGCCTATGTCTATCACTTTCTACGAAGTTTGACGCCCAAGGCCCTGATAAAGGCGACACAGTATCCGGATTTGCTGGACGCTGAGGTTATCCGACGCTGCCGGAGTTTTCGCACCTTCGACAATGCCGTTACCGCCCCCTTGCATGGTTTCATCGATGCTGAAGACTACTGGCGCCGCGTAGCCTGTGGTCGCAAACTTCATAAGATTCGCGTGCCGACCCTGGTGGCGGCTGCAGAAGACGATCCGTTCAGCCCGGCGGCGTCCATCCCCTATGCCGACATGGCGATTTCTCCCTGGCTACTACCCCTCATTACGAGTCAGGGCGGTCATGTGGGCTTTGTCGGCGGGACGCTGCGTCGTCCGGAATATTGGCTTGATGCGCAATTATTGCGGTTTTTCCGGACCCTGAACAAAGACATCCCGGTGGCAATGACATGGCCGGAGAAGCTGGCGACAACCCGTTAAATGGGGCATGCCAGTGACTTCGAGAATGAAATTCGTATAGAAACTGTTACAGGGATATTCAGAGAAAACGCAAACCGAATCCGGGAGCCTGACTATACCGCCATGTCTTCGAAGACCTCTACACAGCCCATCCAGGTGAAAGTACGCAGCCAATATATTCCGCAGCGTTCCAAGCCCAACTCGGAAGTTTATTTTTTCGCCTATACCATCACAATCACCAATACCGGCGAAGCCGCAGCGAAACTCATAAGCCGCCACTGGTATATCACCGACGCCTATGATCAGGCGGAGGAAATTCAGGGTGACGGCGTGGTGGGCGAACAACCGCATCTGCTGCCCGGCGAAAGCTTTGAGTACACCAGTTTCTGTCCTTTGAAAACCCAGTATGGCACGATGCGTGGCTTTTATCACTTCATTTACGACGACGGCGCATCCTTCGAGGTCCCCATTCCGGAATTTCCCCTGCTAATCCCCGCCCTGGCGAATTAAATCCCCCGCCAGACAAACTTCTCTTCCAGGTAGACTTCACACCTGTCAGTCGCTATCATAGGACCCTGCAATGGGAAGTGAAGGTCGTCGACGAAGCGACAAGGTAAAAAATTGTTTATCATTTAATCGCATATGAATCATGGCGCAAACCAGGCGCTATGGATGGAGATGAGGCACCATGCAACTTGGTATACCGGCAATTCTACACGGCGTCTTGGGCAACTGCTATTCCGTACCTGCGGAATCAGATGCGTCCGCTTTACCTGACTATGTGCGGTTGGTCCGGGAGGCCCCGGGGCTGAAGGCCTACTGGCGCATGGAGGGCGATCTGGAGGATGCTTTAGGCCAGTACCATGGCGAAATCCAGGGCGAAGAGAACTTCGTAACCGGCATATTGGGCGGTCGGGCGCTTTCATTGGCGGCCGAAGACACCTGGGTTGATGTGGGCCAGACACCGGCGCTGGATTTGAACGAGGGCTGCATCAGCCTGTTCTTTCGGATTCCTGATAATATGGAGGGCAACCCCTGCCTCATCGCCAAGCGCACCCCGGCGCAGAGCGCCCGCTTCAGCATTCATTTGATGGGTGATCGTGCATCTTTTGGACTGTGGAACAGCGCCAACCTGGGCATCTCGGAAATCCCTGGAGAGCCGCTTCAGGCGAACCGTTGGCACCACCTGGCCGTTGTTTACAAAGCTGGGGTCTCGCCTAAAGCATACATCGACGGTGCGCCCACCCTCACAACTTCGCACGGGGGCAGCTTTAACCGCCAACACACAGAGCGCCCCTTGCTACTGGGGGCGGCCACCCAGCTTGGGATGGAGCGCTTCAACGGCGTATTGGACGAAGTTGCCATCCACGATCAGCCTTTGTCCCAGGAGCAAATAGCCCGCTGGGTTGACGCCGCTGGCTTGCAGGAAGCCCGGGAAGCGCGACAAGCCGCTTATGACACCCTGGCCAAAGCCCGGGTCGAGCAAGAAGCAGCCCGCCGGGCCAGGAATCAGGAGCGGATTCAGGCGCGCATGCAGGACCCGGCCTTGCTCGCGGAAGGCGCAACTAGAAATTATACCGGCGAGCATCTTGAAGCAATCAGTTTTGCCGTTGGCGGCATAGGTACGGGACCAATCCTTTTTGACGGCCATGCCGTCCCCCATGCCTGGCAGATTTTCAACAACTTCAACCCTGTACGCGTGCCCCACAGTTTTCTGGCGTTTTCCGTGCCGGATAACGCGGGGAGGGCGGTCACCCGGGCATTGCAGACGGAAGCGATGGGTCCATTTGCCCCCATGACCGAACTTAGTTTTAACGGCGAATACCCCTTCGCACTCTACCGTTTTGAAGACGAAGCCCTGCCGATTCGGGTGTCGCTGGAAGTGTATAACCCGCTGATCCCATTGAACACCCGCGATTCGGCGATTCCTTGCGCAATTTATCGACTGCACCTGAAAAATCTGACGGATCGTCCCCTGCCGGTACGGCTCCTGTCCGCACAGCAAAATGCCGTCGGCTATGTCGGCAGTGAAGCAATCGAAGGTCGTGAACATCCTGGCTTCGGGGGGAACCGGAACCGTATCCGTAAAGAGTCATTCGGGCCTGTGCTGCACATGACGACGGATAAAGCTTCCGACAGTCCCGGCTATGGCGACATGGCGTTGGCCATGCTCGATTCGGAAGCCATCGGCATGGCGCAATGGGACTCCCTGGAAGCGCTTTACGCTGCCCTGGAAAGCGGTGAGGGGTTGGCGGATATCCCGCAGGAAGCCGGGCCCTCGGAAGCCGGCAGCACCCTGGACGGGGTGTTGGGCAGCATGGTGGCGCTGCCGCCGCATGCCGAAAAGACGCTGACCCTGGTCTTGGCCTGGCGCTTCCCGAATGTACAGCACGGCCAATCCAGCAACAATTGGGAGCGTTCCGGAAACAAATACAACAACTGGTGGGCGAATGCGCTGGAGGTCATCCAAGAAGTCGTGGAACGCCACGAAGCGCTGTATCTGGCCACCTCTAACTACCACAAGAGTCTCTACGAAACGAATCTGCCGCATTGGCTGTTGGACCGCATCAGCTCGCAGGTGGCTATACTGCGCTCGCGCACCTGTTTCTGGGCGGAAGACGGCTATTTCGGGGGCTGGGAAGGCTGTGGTGAGGAAATCGGCTGTTGTCCGGGAAATTGCAGCCACGTCTGGCACTACGCCCAGGCCCATGCCCGGCTCTTTCCGGAGATTGGGCGGCAGATGCGGGCGCAGGCCCTGGGCGATGACAATATGCAGGACGATGGCGCCATCCCCTTCCGCCAGTTCGGCGGGATGATTGCTGCGGACGGGCAGGCCGGGGAAATTCTGGGGGCCTACCGCGAATACCTCACAAGCCAGGACGGCGCCTGGCTCGCCCATCTCTGGCCACAAATCGAGCGGGCCATGGAATACATGATCACGACCTGGGACCCGGACGAGGACGGTGTGCTTTCCGGCGTACAGCACAATACCCTTGACACCAACCTGGGCGGGAGCACGACCTGGCTTGGCGCCCTCTACCTCGCGGCCCTGGCAGCCAGCAGCCGCATGGCCGCGCATCAGGGAAAACAGGCGCTTGCCGACCGCTACCTGGCCATTTATCAGCAAGGTTGCAAAACCCAGGACGAAACCCTGTTCAATGGGGAGTATTACACCCAGATTCCCGGTGAAACCCCGCTTTTTGACTACAACAACGGCTGTCACATCGATCAGGTGCTGG
>SKJD01000316.1 GCA_007116095.1 Candidatus Hydrogenedentota bacterium | reverse complement strand
GTGCGCATGAAACTTATTCACCTTTCCGACATTCGCCTGGATCGTTCCTTCGTGGGGGCTTCCCTGCCGCCAGAAGTTTGTAATGCCTGTCGGGACGGGCTTAAAGCCGCGTTGGAACAGATATTGCACCATGCAGTCACGGTGCAGGCCGATGCCGTGCTGGTGGCGGGCAACCTGCTTGAAGGCGCGCGCTATCTGCCGTCCACCCTGCATTGGTTGAAGGAACGCCTGGAAGATCTGGGCGACATTCCGGTCTGTATCGCCGCCGGCGAGAGGGACCCCCTCAGTTCGGGATCGCCTTATACCCGTGGGCTCTGGCCCGACAATGTCCATTTCTTTGATGATACCTGGTCGGTGTGGGAGATTGCAGATACCTCCCTGTCGGTCGCCGGTTGTGCGCGATCTTGCCTGGAAACCGGCTTGCCCACATTCCCGGAGTCGCTCTGGAAAACGCCCTCGGCGCATCGTGTGGCGTTGGCGCCGGTGATGCCGGCCCCGGAAGCGCGCCATGCTCTGAAACCGGTCATGCACCCGGCCCTGGAACAAGCCCATTATCTGGCCCTGGGGGGTAATGGTCCGACGTGTCGGATAGTGGAGGATGCGCTGGCCCGGATCGGTTACCCCGCCATACCACCCTTGGAACATGCTATCGCGGTGCAGCCGACACAATTTCTTGAAGTTTCTTTCACGGATTCGCCGGATTCCGGCGCTACGGTGCAGGTAAGCCCCCGGGAACTGGATGCAACGGTTCTCCTGGTGCAGCAGGTCACATGCGATGAGGAGCAAAGCGCCGAGGCGCTGTTGCGGCGACTCGAGGACGATATTGCGCAATTGAAGGTGGCTCCAGAGCGTTTGGTGCTGCGCCTGATATTGGGGGGGAGTCTGTCCCTGAAGGTGCGCGGGGTGCTCCCGGAGATACAGGAAAGTCTGGCGGAACGCTTGTTGTATGTGGAGTTGGTTGACGAAACACAGCCCCAGGGGTTTTATGCGGACTACGCGCCAAGCCCGACGACGTTGGGCCGCTTCCTGCAACGGGTGGGGTTGGAGATTGACGATGCCCCGGATACCCGGCGCTGGCGGGTGCTCTGTCGTGCGCGGGAAGCTGGCTGGGTGGCGTTTCACCCGGAAATTCCGTTTCCGGCACGGGGCGTCCAGGAGGATATCCTGTGATTTTCCGAACTCTTCATCTGCCGGGAGACAACGGCGACACTACAAGCCCCCTCTTGCTCGAACCTGGGCTCCACGTATTGGCCCGGTTGGGCGATGCCGTGGAGCAACCTTTACCCAACCCATTCGATGTGATCACCGGGCTGCTCTATCCCGCCGGTGGGCGTCTTCAGGGGGGACGGCTGGGCCTGGCGCTACGCAGTGGTGAAGAGCGCGTCGTATCCCTGGCGCACGCCTCGATGGCGGCGTATGATGAAAATGACGAGGCGTTGGCGTTTGGGGTTCAAGTGACGGATATTGCGGGACATCCCATGCCGGTAGGGCTGGAAACCCCAGGGGACAATGGTGCTGGTCAGCACTGGCTGGGGCTGCCCCGGTCGCTTTTTCAGGCATTGGCCCATATTGGCCAGGAGCAGTTGGATGCCCTGGGCGATGCGCCGGACCTGGAGACCTTGTCGAAGCACCTGGCGGCGTTGGCGGATAGTGGCGCGCCGCTGTACAACGCGGTGGAAGCACGTCGCTGGCTCGACAACCGCATACTGTTTATCGGGCGTGGCGGCACCCCGGCCAAGCCCTTGACCCGACTCCGGAACCGCTGCAATGCCCTGGAAAGGGAGCTGGAGTTCAGTCGCAACTCCTGGCGTGATCTGCGCACGCAATGGCTGGAACAGGAGCAACTGGAAGAAGAGCTGGCCCGCCTCCATGCGCGCCGGAAGCAGGTAGAAAAGAATTTACTGATCTGGGATGCCTACGAACGGGCCGCCCAGTTGGAACGGGCTGAAGCGCTTCGAGCGGAGGTCCGTGAAGCCACCAAGCGATGCTTTTCGCTCAGCACCGCCCGGGAATTTCCCTCGGAAATCGCTCCGGTGCTGCGGGAGCAGGAAAACCGCTTGCGTACGGCCCAGATGCAACATGAGCGGAGTCTAGCGGCCCTGGATGCGTTGATGGAGCGGGTACGGGAGCATGACATCCACCTCGATGAGCCGGAGACCACGCAGCGGGCGGAACGCGACATTCCCGAGGGCCTGGAGGATACCCTGCGTGACAAGGCTGCGTACCTGCAGGAGTTGGGCAACCAACTGGAAGTGGTGCAGGAGCAGATGGAAGACGCCGAGATGCGCTTGCTTCAGGCCCAGGAGCGTTCGGCGGTGCTGCCGGATTTCAGCCGCTTTGCAGCGGACCCCATTGAATGGATCACGCAATTGACCCACTCCCTGGAGGTGGCGATCCGAACGCGGGACGAGGAGTGCGCCCACCGCGATCAGCTTCAGGCCGAGTACGACATCAACAAGGCCCGGAACGCCCATGCGGCGTCGCTCTTTGATGGGATGGACAATTTTCATGGAGCCATCCACAACTACGAACAGCAGCGTTCGGCTTTGCGTGAAGACCAATGGGCGCAAAATCGGCAATGGCAGTTGCTGAATCTGGAATATGAAGAGATCAATGAGCGCATGCCCGCTTTCCTCTGGATGGCTCCGGCCTGCGGCTTGTTCTTTGTGATGACCCTGGCGGCCTATCTCCACTACCTGAACCCCGGAATCCTCATCTCCACCGTACTGATGTTTGTGTCCTTTCTGTACTTCTTGGGCAATTATGTCTATGCCAAAAAGCGGCTGGCGCAACTGGAAACCGAGTTGAAGATGCTGGACACCCGCCGTAAGCCAGGCGGGGAACTGGTTGAGCTCACGGACAAGTGGGGCGAATTGCCGCGCAGCCACGCCACGGGCCATGAATCGCGGGGCAAGGACGTCGAGCGCATTGAGAATATGTTGCGACGGGCGGGTTGCGAGTCCATTCGTGAACTGGAGGCCATGTACGATACCTACACCGAGGCCGTCTCGATGTTGAAAGCGCACCTGGACGTGTTGAACGCCGCCAAAGAACGCGCCAAGGAGGCGGAAGAGCGCGTGCCGCGTTTGTTGCAACGGATTCAAAAGACCTTCCAGCCGATTGGGATTGTTATCGCTTCGGAGCATGAGGTCAAGGAAGCCGGCGGCAATGCCATTGCCCGTTACCAGGAATACCGTGAAGCCAAGCGCCGGGTCACCGATTACCGCTCGTTGCTGGAGCGTCACCAGCAGGAATACGCCCGGCTGAAGGAACAGCATGCGATGACGCGGCAGGTGCTGGCCGAAGCGGAATCAAAACTGCAACAACATGTCGAGCGTTTCGGGTTTGGCCTGGGCAATATAAAGCTGCCGCCGCTGGACTTGATTGCGCAGTACAATGAATACTTGGAAGCACAAGACCCGGATACCTCGCTGCAGGACAACATCCGCGAGGAATACGAACGTCTGACGGCAAGGATCGCCGAAGAATCCGCAGTGGTGAAACGGGAGGAAGCATCTTTTGTCACACTGCTGGGCAAGGCCGGCGTGAAACGACTCGATGAGTGGCTTCAGAAAGAAGCCTTGCACCAGGAGTACCAGGAGGCCTGGGAAGAGCGCGTGCAAGCCGAGAATGCGCTGGAAGAGCTGTTGCAGGGACGGGATATCGCGGAGTTGCAGGCGCGGGTAGAAGCGGAGTCGCCGTTGCCGGAGTGCCCGGAACGACCCAAGGAAGCCTTGCGCGCCGAGATGCATGCCCTCGGCAGCGCCATCGAGCAACGGGAAATGAGCTACCGGGAACAACAAATGCGGTTGACCCAACGGCAGATGAACATCAGCAGCGTGACAGTGCTGGAAGAAACGTTGGCCTGGAACCGCAAGCGATTGGACGAGTTGAGCATCGAGCTGGAGGCGGCCAGCCGCGCCTTGACCCTGATGGACGACGCCGCCAGAGCGACGCGACAGGAGCTTATCCCCGGTTTGTGTGAACGCATTCGCCCGCATCTTGAGATGCTTTCGGGCGGCAAGTACCACGACCTGCACCTGGACGGAGAGTTCAGCTTGACGCTGCGGGGAGAAAATGGCGCCCAGGTGTTGGAGGCGGATGCCGCAAAGCAGCGGCCGCTTTTGGAGTTGTTGTATTTCGGCTTGCACTTCGCGCTGTTACAGGAAATGACAGCGCATCGTGAGCCGGTTCCCCTCTTGCTGAACGAAGCCTTTGCAGGCTATGACGACTGGCAGTTGGAGCGGACCTTCCGGTTACTGCATCGTATGGCTGGCGATCAGCATCAAGTGTTGGTCTATTCTACCCGGGATGATGTGGTCCAGGCGGCGGAAGCGGTGCAAACGTCGGTGCATTACGTGTAGTATTGGCGCGCAAAGGCCCTTGTGTTGAATGTTCTCAACCATTAACGAATGGAATCGTATGCGAAAGCTTTGTTTTCTGGGACTGGTCGGACTGCTGGGCGGCTTGACGGGCTGTGTGCATTCGCATGTGATCGACAACAAAAATTCTTACGAACCCGTTAAATTCAATACCCTGCATTCTTCTGACACCACACTCCGAGGCGAGTCCACCAAAGCGGAAGGTGAGCGACGCTGGTGGCGGCCCTGGGGACGCAGCGACTCCGAATGAGCACGGCTTTAACCAGTTGCCGCGCCGCTCCATTCGGGCATGAACCTTCGGGTGCGAAGCCAACCGCCGTCATTCCCGCGAAGATTTTTAACCACGAAAGACACGAACGGGCACGAAATGGGGGCATCGTACCTCCGTATTGTTTCGGGTGTAGTTCTGATATTACCGATCTTGTCAATCCATAACGAAGCGTAGGGGCGAACCTTGTGTTCGCCCGCGTGGGTGGGGTTTCCCACCCACGTCATCCCTGCGAAGGCAGGGAACCAGTTCATTGATTTAACATGGAATACCGTTACCAGGCCTTGCGACCATGCGCCACAACATGCTGCTTTATTGCTGTATTGTTATGTTTTCACGCATTACTGGATTCCTGCCTGCGCAGGAATCCAGTAATTGCGTCGTGCCGTAGGTACAATAATCTGCGTAGATCTTAGTTATCTGCGGATAAATTTTGCCCATGTGATGCGTTTTCTTTTATTCCGCCGTTGCCTCTGCTTCTACTTCTACTTCCTCCGCCGCTGTCTCCACTGCCTCAGCCGCTTCGGTCGCTTCGGCCGCCTGGCGCGCCTCCTGAAGCTCCTGGAGCGTGTGCAGTGTAACGGGAGCGATATGCCGGGGCGTCACATGGTACAGCAGGGGGTCGGTGTTCTCCAGCGTGGATGCATGGCCAAATAACGTGGCGCCCCAGGGCAGCGGGCCAAAGCTGCCTTCTGGCAAGACCATTCCGCGCACCTCCCCGGCAATCAGATAGTCCAGTGGATCGTCGACCATCAGGCTCAGTTGATGGCGCATGGGCAGTGCGGGGGAGAGCGCCGGCGCAAAGCCGATGGACCAACGGGCCGCCTTGATGGCGCGCCGCTGTTGATGCAAAGCGCCATCCCGGTTGTCCAGGACCTCGCCTCCCAGGCTGTTGCGATCATCCAGGAAGAGGAAGGCGTCTTCGCCGTATCGTTCGGGAGCTGGAAGCTTTGCTGTGTGGTCGTCGAAGATATGCACGGTGAACGGATAGGCGTTCAGGAGTTGTTTTAGGGCTTCCCGGGTTGCGGCGTCTGTCCCGGAGAGCGGGTCCAGCAAAATCAGCACATGAACCTCCACCTCGGCGAGCGCTTCGAGGCGTGTCGCCAGTGCTTCCAAAGCGACTTCGTCATTGATGTTGGGGTTCCCGGCCAGGCAAGCCAGCTGGTAGCTTTCCGGAGGATTCAGGGGCTCCTGTACGGATTGCGCGTGCGCGAAGCCCACAGCGGCACAGCAACATGCGAGGGCCATGTGTGAAGCGAATCGGATGGGGGGGCTGAGTCGGGACACGGTGACGTTTCCTCCGGTGAATGATTGATTTAATGGCCGTGGGGGCGCCAGGCAGGGGCGTAGGCCGGGGTCGGAGCCGCGAGGGATTGCAGGGGCGCGCCGCCATTGGTGTCGCTGACGTACAGGGAAGGCGCGCCGTCGGGATTGCCGACATAGGCTACATGGCGGCCGTCCGGGGACCAGGCAGGAGCCCAGAAATCCGCCTCGGCGTTGGCGGCGATGGGTTGGACGTGGGCGGTTTCGGGATGCACCCTGTATATGCCGCGGCGGCCACTGCGAAAGGACTCAAACAGCAACAGGTCCTGCCTTGGCGACCAGACCGGATTCCAGTCCGCAGCCCGGTGATTGCTGACATTGAGGATGCCACGCCGGCCCAGCACAAATATCTCGCGGTCCCCGCCGTCGTTGGATTCAAAGGCGATGTAGCGCCCGCGCCGTCCGGATTCCACCGCCCACTCGACATAGCGCTGGCTTTGACGCTGGATGATGGGCAACACTTTGAGGGACTGGGTGACGGTAATGACAAATATCTCGGTGCGGAGTTGTCCCCCGACTTCCGTATGGCCGATGCATATGATGGCTCCATGCGCTTCCGCCTCGGCCAGGAAGCGTTCCGCATCCACACCGGGGATGGCGAGCTCCTGGTTGGGGTCCAGCAGCAGCATGAGGTCCAGGCTGGGCAACCAGACCGGCCGCATCAGACCGATTTGCCCGTCCGCCCAGACGGTTTCCGTATCCTCTTCAAGATGGTAGACCCGGATTTGCGCGTCCTCCCCATGGCGTTCGCTACTTTGGTAGGCCAGGGCGTTGCCCTGCGGATGCCAGCGTGGCAAGATATTTCGGGGGCGCGCATGGGGCAGTTCTCGATAGGCGCCGGGCTGCTGCGCCGCGTCAATATCCTGGACCGCGATGCCGCCCTGCCCGGGGCTGCGCTCGACCGGAAAGGCCAGGCGGTTGCCGTCGGGCGACCAGCGGGGCGCGCCCAGGACCGGGCTGCTTTGCAATGCGGTGAAGTGGTCATCGTCCAGGCGCAGCAGGCCGACCTGTCGGACGCCCGCTTCGTCGGGAAAAACCAGGGCGATGTGTCCCGAAAGCTCGGTGATGCTTGCCAATAACAGGCACAGGGTGATAATGGGACTCAAGACAGCTATTGCTCCGAATGGTTGCTGACGCCGTTGTGATAGCAGACGGCAGGGGAATGTAAATGGGTGACTTGGTAGGTACAAAAACGCCGCCATGGGTTCGAGCCCATGACGGCAGTTAACTCAGCTATAGGCGCCTGTTAAGCGCATGGTGCTTAGCGTCCCAGGCTGTGCTTGATGACCAATTGGACGTCCTGGGCATTGACCACCCCGTCGCGGTTTACGTCGGGGTTGATTTCCAGGTCCTTGTCCGCATCCTCATCGTTATCCAGTCCCAGCAGGGCGTTGATGACCAGTTGGAGGTCTTGCGCATCAACACGGCCGTCATTGTTGACGTCGGCCTTGATGATCGTCTCGCCCGGCTCCAGGTAGGTGTAGCCGCCATGCAGGACGCCCTCCCCTTTCTGGGTGCGCACGTAGACATCCACCGGGCCAGCCGGATTGCGCGGCGTGATCACTTCGATGGATTCGTTGTTCAGCACCTGGAATTGGGTCGCCTTGGCGGAGCCGAAGCGCACCTCCAGGGTGTTATCGAAGCGATGTCCGCGCAGGATTACATTGTAGCCGCCCTCCTTGGGACCGGTGGCGGGGGAGACGGAAGTAATAGTCGGAGCCGCACTGACGGTCACAACCGGCGACACCGCGTCCAGGCCCCGGATGTAGGTGCTGGTGTACGGAATCACGCGGAAAGTCCACTGATCGCCACCCTGGGTGAAGGACGGAGGCACACTGCGGCTGTTGGTCAGGCCGGGCATCTTCGTCCCATTGCGGAACCAGTAGAGCATGGTCGGACCTTCGCCGTAGAAGGCGGCCAGTTCTTCCGCCAGCGGGTGATAGAATTCATAACGCGCGGTCAGACGGTCCTCCAACTCCACGGTGCGGCTGGCGGTCGGGTCTTCTCCGGGCTTGCCCGTGGCGATGGCCAGGTTCCGCGCCTCCGGCTTGAAGAACACATCGTATACCGTGACCTTTACATCCTGGTAGGCGGTCTTGTTGTTCAGGGTCGCATGAATGCGCACCGTGAAATCACCGCTGTCCAGGAAGGAGGTGCGCCACACGAAGGAGCCCGTGCCGTCTCCGTTGTCCCCGAAGGGCGCCGGACCTGAGCCCGTCCATTCCGCGGTCAGCTTCGGGGCGCCCGTGGCGTGCTCCGGCACGCGGGCCTGCGCATCAAAGCGCACCGTTTGGCCGGCATAGACCCACTTGTTCGGAATCGGATCCACGCTGATCCGTTGGGCGATTTCCGGCTTGTTTTCAAAGTCGATGTAGATCGGTGTGGCCTGGAGGTCGGCGGCCAGTTCGGTCACATCGAAGGGAAGCCCGCGACCGGCGCTGATGCCGACTATCGCATCCTGGGCTCCCAGTTCCAGGTACGTTAAGCGGATATGGCCGCTGTAGAACAGCTCAACCTGCACGGTGCTGGGGTGTGGCGCCGGCTGGGCGAAGCCGCCGCGGCGTTCCACCACATTCTGCATGGTAAAGACCACGCGATCCTCCAGTTCACGCGCCCAGAGTTCGCCGCCCGCATCCGGTGACAAATCCGTGAAGAGGTACGAGATGCGGGGGAGGGCCAGGTGCGATTCCAGACTGGGGAAGTTCAGTTCACTGTCGGGATTCAGACGGCGGAAGCTGATAAAGCCATTGGCGCCGAAAAACACGTTGCTGTAGTAGCGACCAAAGAAGGGTACTGACTCACCCAGCCTGAAATTGGCGATGCCATCATTCGTCAGGTGGAGTCGATAGGCCTGGCCTTGTGAATCCCGGCGGGGAACGGGGAGCTCATAGACATCCGGCGTGAAGGTGACCTCATAGGAGGTGTTGTCCACGAAACGTTGGGTTCCCAGTTCACCCCGCGGCGCATCCACCGGTGTGAAGGTGATTTGCGAGTATTCGAGCGTGCTCACCGAGATGTTGTCTTCGGAGAAGACGCCGAAGCCCTGGGTCAGTTCGGGTTTGCCCAGTTCACCGGCCTTGGCGGTATCATGCGCAATCACTAAGGGATAGATGGGGTCGTCCACTTCGGCGATCAGACTGTAGAAATAGGTGACCCCGGACTGCACATTGCGGTCCACGTAGGATTCGATGTCATCGCCACTGACCAGCACCCGGCCGTCTTCCAGCGAAGTCGGGAAATGCCCGGCGCTTCGCACCAGATGGACTTGCTGGAAGCGAGCCAGCGTGGGCAGCACCCAGCTCGCGGCCACAACGGGGTTGCCGTTGTTTGTCAGGGTCGGAAGGACCTTGAACTCCATCATGGCCGGGTCAAAGGCCGACTCGGGGACGAGTTCCGCAAAGACAACGGAACGGCTTACTTCGGTTTGGACGAAGTGATCGTCGGGATATGAGACCACATCCGTACAATTACCCCGCATTTCAAATTCCGGAAAGGAAGAACGTACGGCTATGCCCTCTACCAGCCCTGTTTCGGCGTTAAATACAGGCCCCCCGGAGTTGCCGCCAAATACATCGATGTTGGCGCCAAAATAGAAGGGATGGCTGTTTTCAGTAACAACAGTATCTTCGCCAAAGGCTATCTTCTTGGGCAAACCGGTGGGGTGCCCGATGGTGCCCACATTTTCATCCAATTCGATCTGGCCGTCCCGCCGCAAGGGCAATGGCGTTGCCTCGGGGGCGGTAATGGGGCGGTCCACCCGGAACAAGGCATGGTCCAAGGGGCCCATGAGCGCCCAGTCAATAATTTCTTCGACTTCATACACCTGGTTCGGGCTGAACACCAGGATGGGGGTGTCTTCATCTTCCATTTCATAGCCGAAGACAATGTAATAATTGTCCAGCTCAAAAGGAAAGAGGCAGTGTCCGGCGGTGGCAATAATGTCGCTGCCAACCATGAAAGCGGTACACGTGGCGCCAATCGGTTGTCCGGCGAAGCGAACATCATCGCAGACCGGTATGCCGTTAAAGCCATATTCAAGCGGATTTAATACATAATTTCCACGACCGTCCCGCACCAGAAACTGTGCCGGCACAATAGCGGCGACAGAAGCCGCCCAGGCGCGCCGCTCGGGGTCGGTCTCCTCATAGACATCAATGCGGTCATCTTCCCCGTATATAGCCTTGTCGGATTGCTCCAGCAAGGCTGGATCCCAAGGCACATCCGAGGGCTCAAAACGTTCCCCGGGCGGCAGATTCTGCGCGTGTAGCGGCAGGATGGCTCCCACCAACAACATAACCAGTAGGAGTGACCCTGTCCGACCTGTCAACGTTTTCGCTGCGTTTTTCATTTTCATTGTGATAAAGCCCTTCTGAGCGCCATACAGCATTCAATACACCCCCGATGGGCAGGCGTCGCACCGTCCTGCCTATCGCTACATTTTCTCTGGGAGCCTGCTGCTTCCCCTTCCTACTATTGATTCTGCTCTAATCTCATTATACCCCAATATGTGGTATGAGTAAAGAATTTTGTAAGCAATGATATCCACCCGGTTGCTTGCAACAATTCCAGTTATCGAACGGATTCACGGTTTCGCATGCACGGCCCGCAGGCAAATTGCATGCGATTACGGATGTATCCAATCGAATTATACCACAGCACAATGTATTCCAAGCTATGGTTTTACACTAGCAGCCCGGATTATGTCAAGAAAACATTCATGCTCATGTGCCTGTGCGCTGATTTTAAGGGGTTGAGGAGCGACCGTCGTGGAAGCGGATTTCCCAATCGATGGGGCCGTCATGTCGGGGATGGACGTTGAGTTCCACGATCTGATCCGCCAGGGTGGCCTGCATTTCCCCGGGACCGCTGAAAGCGTCAAGAAAACGCCACGGCTCCGGCACGGAAACGCGCACACGTGCGTGTTCATCGCGGCGGCCCTGGAATTGTCCCTTGAGCGAGCGGTCCGTGGCGTCCCAGCGGGCGACGCCGTGTCGGGTCGACCAGGGTGGGGATTGATTTTCGACCCATTGCAGAGCGGGGCGGTTCTCATGGGGACGCAGCAATAAGAGGCGGGTGTGGCCCGGAGCGACCTGTACGCTAAGTTGGCCCTGGGCGGTTCCGAAGTACTGCCGTTGCCACAGGTCAAAGACGGTGTAGTAGGTGGAGGGGTCCAGCCCTACCTGATGAAACGCCAGGTTGACCTGCTGGGCGTCTTCGCCTTCAAGATGCTGTAGGCCCAACAGATGCAGGCTCTGTCCGTCCCGATAGATGGGTGCGTGCCAGATACCGATGGGAGCATCCGGAGCCACGTTGGCGGGGCGGGCCGTCTTGCCGGAGGGGGGCAACAAGGCGCTCAGTGTATTCACCAGTTCCGGGGAAAGATCGGGCCGCCAGGGCAGCAGCACAGTCCCGCCGCTGAGGGCCATCTGCGACAGGGTCTGTCGCCAGGCCGCCAGGTTGGCCGGGTTGTCAACATGCGCCGGCGCGGTCCAGCTTTGGAACACGCCCTCGAAGAGGCTGGGCGTCAGGTGGAAGCGGGCGGCCGTCCGGGCGTTGCGTTGTTCCAGGGTTCCCGCACTGCCCGGCGTGAGCCCCCCATCCATCAGGGCGTAGTCCGCATGCAGGCCGGTGTGCATGGTGGCTGGCGAGACGATGAACGGAGCCGCATCGGGCAGGGCGCCGCGCAGCGTTTCCAGCGCCGTATGCACACGCCGGAGCGCCGTGGGGCCGTCCTCTGGCAGCGTCGCGTAAAAGGCCGCGTCCGCATGTTGCGCAAGCACGCCCGCGAAGCCCCAGTCCAGAACCTGCTGCATCTGCTGGCGGAGGTATTGCTCCGACTCCGGATGGGTTATGTCGAGTACATGGGTATGGGGCGCGAAGCGATTCCGTGCGGTCTCGCGCAACGGCATCCAGGCGTCTGCTGCAATTTGGTCACTGCGTTGGGCGGGATCCGTGCAGAGCAGCGGGGCGACCTCAAGTAGTGATACGTAGCCCAGTGTCTGGGCGGCTTCCAGGAGCGGGGCAAAGCCTTCGCGCAGGTGCTGCGGATTCGCTTCCAGGCGATCCGGCGCAGTCAACCAGGAGGCGTCCCAGAGCAAGGTGTTGAAATGGTCGTTCGGGGTGATGGCCGCCTCTTCGAGCCACGCGGCCACCGTTGCGCCGTAGAGGGGCGTCGCCTGTTCCGGGATGCGCAGCCGGAAGCCGCTGGGCAGGGCCGATTCCGGCTCACGTACCCCATTGACCACGGCGAAGGCCTTGGCATAGCGTTCCATGCCGAGCAATGCTTCCGATTCCGTAATGCCAAGGTAGAAGACCTCTGACTCCAGGCGCTCACCCGGAGCCAGCTCGACCGGCGGATCATAGACGCAATCGGCCCGGAAACCGGTGAAAGCGTGGTTGGGGGTGTTCGAATCCCGCTCCAGAGTGATCACCCCACGCCCATCGTTGGCGGTCAGGAAACCGGCGATCAGGCTGCGGCCGGTCGTGGGATTGTAGAGCATTAGGCTGTCTTCGCTTTGTATCGGGCCCGTGGCCGAAGCCAGGTTCGGCGCACCGTCCGCAGTAGGCAGGATACGGACGTTCTCCGCGTTCGCGCCCAGGCTGAACGCGCCGTTGCCTCGATCACTTTGCACGGCCCAGGGGCTCAAACGCTCCACCCGGACTGGGTTCCGGCCGGTGTTTACGTAAACCGCCTGCACCGCGATAAAGGGCTTGGTGGGATAGGCGCGAATGTACCATTCCAGGTTGCGGTGGGCGAAGACAAAGCCCTGGCCCTGGCCCAGCCTATCTTGCACCTCCTGGCGGTTTGTGTTGCGGCCCGGTAGGTTGGCATGCTGGTCGCGCCCCCCGGCCAACTGATAGCGGACATGCGCCGACTCGAAAATTGATTCCCCGGAGAGCAACAGCAAATCCGTCAGACCGTTCCGGGCGATGCTGATCTCGTACATATCCGTATTTATGGAGCGGTATTCCTCGCTGTTGCGAAAAAAAGCCGCCGCGTTCATGGCGGGGATGAGGCAGAGCAGCAGGCAAACCCGAATAAACATGCAATGCTGTGGGTTAATATTAATGTAGGTCAAAGATCAGGATCCTTTCGCAATAACTGCACTTGCTGGCGCGTCGGCATACGTACCGACAGGATACATATCCATGGTGAAAAATGAACAGCACGTGATACCTTAATACAGGTCGGTCGTTTTTCGTTCCGTGCGGGTGGTGCTTTTTCCGTAATTTGTGGTATTGTGACGCGGTGTCGAACAAGGTCAATGCCCGAATACCCGGGGTCGGAGCCATGGTGTGTTAGGAATGGACTGCGCATTATGAATTTTGTCAGGGCAGAGCGTGAACGACGTTTTAAGGGCTTGCCGCTTAGCGAAGGCATCGTGGTGGCTCGGGCCATGCGTTTGTCCAGTGATAATACCAAGGCGGTGCCTTATTATAACGTGCCCGAGGAATTGCTGGAGGACGAGAAGGCGCGGCTTGGGGCGGCGGTTTCGATTGCCGCCGCGCAACTGGACGCCATTATTGATGAAGTTACCGAGCGGATAGGCAGGGCGCAAGCCAATATCTTTCTGGCGCAAAAGATGATGCTGGAAGACAAAATTTTACTCGAACGCGCCTACGAAATTATAGAAAATAAGCGCCTCAATGCCGAAATGGCCTTTGGTAAAGCGCTGGATTTCTACGAGACGCTGCTGGGCCAGGTGAACGATGCGTACATCCGCGAACGTTTCTCTGATATCAGCGAGATTCGGCAACGGCTCTTGTCGGTGCTCCGGCAGGATGACCCGGAAAGCACACGCAGACACCAACACACCACCAGCGACGAAGATTTGCTGGTGGTCGTCGCGGAAGAACTTTTTCCCAGCGAGACGGTCTCCCTCGATACCGCGCGCATCGTCGGCTTTGTGACCGAACGCGGCGGGCCGGCATCCCACACGGCCATCCTGGCGCGGGCGCTGGGTATCCCGGCTGTCTCCGCGATCAAAGATATCCACAACTTGATCATGCCCGGCGACGAGGTGCTGGTCAACGGCAACACCGGCGAGATCATCCACCGGCCCACCGAATCGACCATCAGCCTGTTTGGCAGCCAGGGCATGCTTAGTATTGCCGTGGCGGAGGTGGAGCCTCCCATCCAGGGCCTGGAGGTCATGGCCAATATCAGCCTGGCCAGCGAGGCCGACCGGGTCTGCTCCATGCAGGGCGAGGGCATCGGGCTGTACCGCACGGAGTTTGAGTTTCTCACCGCCGAGCGCATGTTGAGCGAAGATGAGCAATATCAACGCTATGTGACGGTGATACAGGCCATGACCGGCAATCCGGTTTATATCCGCCTGGTGGATTTCGGCAGTGACAAATCCGCCCCCTTCCTGGAACTTGCCAAAGAGGAAAATCCCTGCCTGGGGTTCCGGGGGAGCCGCCTTCTGCTGAAGCGCACCGAACTGCTCCGCGCCCAGTCCCGCGCCATTGCCCGCGCCTCCGCCTATGGCGAAGTGCATGTGATCTATCCCATGATTTCCCACCCCGAGCAATTCCATGTGCTCAAGGCCCTCTTCCTCCAGAACCTGGACGGGATCAGCGGGCACAAACTCAAGCATGGCGTGATGTTCGAGGTGCCTTCCGCCTGTATGGCCGCCAACGAGATTTTACGGGAAGCGGACTTCGGCAGCATCGGCTCCAACGATCTGATCCAGTACCTCTTCGCCGTGGACCGCAACAATGACTTGGTCGCTGACGATTACAATCCGGACCAACCGGTGTTCTGGGAGCTGCTGAAGCATATGGCGGAGAGCGCCAAGGCCCACGGCAAGCAACTCTCCCTCTGCGGCGAACTGGGCAGCCAGGAACCCTACATGCAGAAGATCCTCGCCTGTGGCATCACCCGGGTCAGCGTCAGCCCACGTCTCATCGCCTCCACCCGCAAAGCCGCCCGAAAAGTGCTTGACGCCTGACGGCGTGCCGGGGCGCCCTCCCAGAACCAACCCTGAATGGGACGCGGATATGAACATTGGGCACATTTTAACGGAAAGACTTAAGGAAACAAAGCGCTGATATGCGGAAATGCGGAATCGTAAAGTCCATACCAACAAAAAATTGCTCCGAAGGAGCTTTTCTAAATACAGCCCAGGGTATGCCTTCGACCGCTCTGCGGTCGAAGGGTCGCATGTCCTTGGTTTGTAATGCTGTAGTTGGGTTCTGTTTGTATGCCCCACTGGATGCCTGCCTGCGCAAGCATGACGAATGGGGACTGCGCAGCCATGTGGAGTAGCGCATTTTAGTGCGCGTCTGGGCCTGTGAAAACACAACGGGACCTATTGTGGTGGCCATGGATGACACTTGCATACGAAAGCGCGGCAAAAAGGTGCATGGGGCAAAGTACTTTCGCGACCCGCTCGGGCCCCGACCCCC
>SKJD01000150.1 GCA_007116095.1 Candidatus Hydrogenedentota bacterium | reverse complement strand
ATTCGACATTGACCTGACCTTTTACATAAAAGCCTTCCCGGGTAGCCGACTTAAATTCTAAGCGACCGGGAACGATTGTTAGAAGTTGGCTGGGTAATGCATTGGCGTGTGGGTGCTATTCTCCACACCCACACCAGGATACTCGTCTATTTCAGGCTTTTACGCGCTTCTTCGGCGAGTTGAATCAGGAGATGGAGTTTCTGCTCGCCCAAATGGCCGAGCGCATCCTGGTGGAGTTGGGCCAAGGGAGCGTCGAGGGTTGCAATCAGGTCCAGGCCATCCTGGGTAATCCAGCAGCGCACAATACGACGATCCTGCACCTCGCGTTGTCGTTGCACCACCTTTCGGGCTTCCAGACGCTCCAGTAGGCGGGTTACGTCCGGTACGCGGTGCACCATACGCTCGGAGATTTCACTGCAACTGCGCCCCTCCTCCCCCGCACCCCGCAGAATACGCAGCACATTATATTGCTGCATGGACAGGTTGGCTGTTTTAAGTAATTGATGCACGCCGTCCGTCATCTGTTGGGCGAGGATCACCAGGTTCAGGTAAGCCTCGGATTCCAGATTAACAAAAGGCTTTGACTGCTTCAATTCTTCTTGTAACTTACCGGCCATGTCGCAGTGCTCGTGATTGGGTTGGGGTGGTTTCCGGGGCGGGGAGTATGCATCATACTGTGGAACGCCTGGGCCATACGTCCCCTAACCCGAAATTTTGTGGTTTTTCATGTTGTCTCTTGCACAGGTTTAGCGGTGCTGCGTTCCGTGAGGGCTATTCCGCGGAAGCCTCCGTGATGACTTTGATGTTCCGAATATAGACAATCAGCTCACGTGGCGCCGGGTCTTTTCCGCCATGATAGAAATCAAGCCAGGCGCTTTGGATGCGCAGGCGATCGGTATGGCGAAATCGCAGGTCCTCGCGGTTGTAGACCTGCTCCCCATCAATCCAGGCGCGCAGCACGCCATCCATACGGCCTTCGGTAGCTTCTTCCGCTTCCCCATGCGCCTCGCCGTCCAACGTTTCCACGCTGTTCAGCCGGACATACTGTTGCACGGTGTACCAGCGCCCGCGTTCCAGCGGCGGCGTGTTATGCTGATTATGGTACGAGACCCCTTCGCCATAGACATAGTCCGGGCGATCCAATTGGGTTTCCGTGTGGTAAAGATAGGCTCCGATGGGCACTGCGCCGTCTTCGGTGGTGGGACTGAACATCCCCCGTGCGGACCAGCCATTGTAGCCATCCGACGGCCTTCCGCCCCATCCACCCCGGAAATAGGTGCCGGAGAAGCCGGGCAATTTTCCGGACAGGGTGGTTTCCCACGCTTCATCGAAGTAGATTTGGTATGACAGCATGGCGGTATCAGGCTCGTCACCTTGATCATCGACCAGCGGGATGTGCATTGAAGCCCCGTAGAAGGAGTCCGGCGGAAAGGTGATACGCATGACGGGCATGTCCTCCCCGTCAGGATCCGGCACGATGTCCACATGATGGTTGGGCATGGCCGGGGTCAGGTTGTCCGGCCAGGATGCTTCATCAAGATCAATGTGTATGCTGCGGGTCAATGTCTCCAAATCGGGGCATAATTCTGCGACTTCCCCCTGGGCGAGGTGATTGGCGCCCATTACCAGGAAGTAGAATCCCAAAATCCCAAGCAGCATTACGTTACGCATTGTGTCGAGTTCCTGTAATTTCCCTTTGCAATACAAACACATGGATACAAGCGCATTGCCCAGGGCGCTGCTGCGCCCCAGGCAATATAGAATGATATACAGGCTATGCCGGTTTAGCGCGAGCGCACCACACGCTGCCGGCTTTCGTTCCAGGCCAGCATACGCTTTTGACGCCAGGAATCGTTCGCCATGTTGCACGCGACCACGCCATAGAGACCCAGTTCCGGCGGGCAGTTGAGTTCGGCGCCCTCGCGAATGGCCAGGTGGTGGTTGCGGTGGTGCGGATCAACGTCTTCACCGCCCGTGCGTTCGTGGCTTTGCACCACTTCCCCACTCCCGGAATCGACGATTTCCCAACCCGGACCCCGGAAATACAGGGTGGCCTTGGTGCCCCGGATGCAGTGGGCGTTGCTCCGGTCGTTGGCCATGGTGCCCAACACATGCACGGTCATGCCATTGGTGATGTTTTCGACGGGGCCATACTCTGCCAGGAGCTCAAAGCTGTCCGGCAAATCGCGACCGTCGTCCCAGGTGTAGATGCCGCCCATGCCCACCACACGCTCGGGGAAGGTCAGGCCGCAGGCCTTGATAATGCGGGTGAGGCGGTGGATGAAGAGGTCCGTGGCCACACCACCGGAGTATTCCGAGTAGCAACGCCACTCGAAGTAACGGTGGGGGTCCCAGGGGATGCGTTTTGTGGGACGTAGCCAGGCGTTCCAGTCGAGGTCCTCGGGCAGTTCCCGATCGGAAATATCGCCGATGCGCCAGGGGCCCCGCTCGCCGTAGCGCCGGACATAATCGATCTGCGCCTGCACGACCGAGCCTAACGCACCGCCCTTGATGGCTTCATACGCTGCGCCGTAGCTGTCATCGGCCATGCCCTGCACGCCCACCTGGAGCTTAAGACCGGTGTCGTTGGCTTTTTCCACCACCCGGAGGCTTTCCTGGATTTGGTGGGTCAACGGTTTCTCGACATAAACGTGTTTGCCGGCGTCCAGCGCATCCAGGCTCAGGTAGGAATGGGAGTGCTCCGGGGTGGCGATGAGGACCTTGTCCACATCGGCCATTTCCAGAATGTCCTCATAGCTGTCCGTGACCACGGCATCGCCGCCTTCTTCACGAACGCGTTCCTGGAAACGCTCCGCCCGGGTGCGGTACACATCGTTGATGGCGACAATCTCGATGTTGTCGTCTTCGGAAATGCCCAGCAGCTTGTCCAGATGATGCCGTCCAATCACGCCACAACCAATTAACCCGATGCGGATGCGGTCGTTGGCCCCATTGATATTGGCGTAGCTGCGCGCATTGAAGAGCATCGCGCCGGCCGCAGCCACGCCGGTCGTTTTCATGAAATCACGTCGACTCACAGAATTCATAATTGTTACTTAACCTTTCTTGGCTGCAAGGGACAGCTTGATCGAACATTACAGCATCAAAGACACTATCCTGCGGGGGCGTCGCCCCCAAATCATGCAGGCTGTCCCCCTAACATTCATATTCAGCAAGATACCTTTTAGAAACAGGTTGACAAAGTCAGGAGTTGTCGCGGGTTCGGCGCTTTCAGGGAATTGTTGATTCTCATACCAACATGCGTCGATAGCGACGCATGTTGCGACGCCCGGCGCACGGAGCCGTCACCCTGTTTACTTCCTTCTGGAATAGAATAGCGGTAGAGCCCGAAAAAAGCAAATTGCTGCGGCAGCCGTACCCCATCACAGGCGTATCCCGCAGTATTATGCGCTGATGTGCCGTGGACAGGTATAATGGTTTGCGGCCATACCCATTGGTGAATACCCGGAATGGTTCCAGGGACCGCTGACAGGTAGCAGAATTGATTATACCCCGGAGAAACAGCTTGTTTTGAGTTATACCGAACGAATAGTGGACGCCATTCGATTGGCCCATGAGTTGCATGCCGATCAACGCCGGAAAGGCTCCGGCACCCCGTATTTGAACCACCTGCTGGCCGTGGCCGCCCTGGTTGGCGAGTATGGCGGCGATGAGGATCAGTTTATCGCGGCGATCCTGCATGACGCCGTGGAAGATCAGGGGGGCAAGCCTACCCTCAAACGCATCCGCACCCAATTCGGTCCTGCCGTGGCGGACCTGGTCTGGGAATGCAGCGACTCCCATACCGAGCCCCGGCCTCCCTGGCAAATGCGCAAGGATCAACACATTGCCCACGTGAAGACTTCCTCCCCGGAATTGCGGCTGATCATTGCCGCCGACAAACTGCACAACGCCCAGTCCATCCTGCGTGATTTGCGACAACACGGTCCCGACGTCTGGAAACGCTTTCAGGGCGGTCGCAAGGGCATGTTGTGGTACTTGGAATCCATGATGGCGGCATTACAACAGGGCTGGACGCATCCCATTCTGGACGAGTTGGCAATGATTCTGCATGAATTGAAAGTCCAAGACCCGGCGCCCAAAGAAAAACCCAGTGAAGCATTGACCCCGTAACGAACGGAGTGTTGCCTCACCGGGTCAAGTCTGTTTTGTTGCGTGGCTATGCGCAGGTTTCAATTATTCCTCGACGCGGATCACACCGGCAAGCCGGTCCAGGTATTCAATCTTCGCCCCGAATTCGGCGTCGAAAAGCGTGCCGAAGTGCTTCTTGAACTGGGTGAAATGCGGCGTCTTGCCATGGACCTCGGCGGCCACTTCGTCCGCGTAGACCTCGAAGAATACGAGCTCTTGCGGTGTTTCCTCACTGCGGTGGCAGATATACGCCAAGGCGCCGGGTTCTTCCTGTT
>SKJD01000156.1 GCA_007116095.1 Candidatus Hydrogenedentota bacterium | reverse complement strand
TGTGCTCGCCCAGCAGCCACCCGTGATCGCTCCAGAATACAACCACGGTGTTGTCGTAGATGTCCAGGGCCTTCAGCTCGTCAATTAAACGGCCAAACAGGGCGTCAATGTAACTGACACAGGCGAAATACGCATGCCGGGCCGCACGGTGCAACGCCTCTTCTTCCGGCCACCCTTCGATGGCCGTATATTGCGTAATCTCGCCGGAGTTGTTGCATTGCTGCGGTTTGTCGATGATGGGGAAGCGGTTGTCCGCCAAATCGATTTCATTGGGATCATAAAGGTCAAAGTAGCGTTTCGGGGCATTAAAGGGCAGGTGGGGGCGATGGAAACCCACCGCCAGGAAGAAGGGTTGCTCCTTGGCGTGCAGGCGGCGCATATCTTCCAGGCTCTTCGCCACGACCTGCCCGTCTTCATACGCTTCATCGGGCACATCGGCGGCTTCCCAGTAGGGGCCGCGTCCCCTTTCCGTGCGGTTGTCGGCGGAAGCCGGATCCAGCCAGATTTTGTCGAAGTGATAGTCCGCCCAATCGCCTTCCGTTTCAAATTCGTAGTCATAGACCCGCCAGGGCGTTTCGCTCCAGCTATCCGCACTGTCCGCCACGGTGTGGTAAATTTTCCCGTTGGCCATCGCGTAATACCCATGGTCTTTGAAGTGCTGTCCCAGGGTAATGGCGTGCTCGCTGGGACCGCGATCGGCCCGGCCGCCCACTTCCCGCATTGAGCACATCAAGCTGGCCCGGGACGGCATGCATATGGGGTATTGGCAATAGGCTTGGTCAAACACGACGGCCTCTGAAGCAAAGCGGTCGATATTCGGCGTTTTCACTTGCGTCACGCCATAAGCGCCCATGGCCGCCATGCGCAAGTCGTCGACAGCAACAAAGAGGACATTCGGACGCCCATCCGTCTGCGCTGCCTGTGCGGTCTTTCCCACCATGCCGCCTAACATCCATAACCCCGCGGCTGTCATAGCGCCCGCCTTCAGGAAATCTCTGCGGTTCATGTATGGCGTATGTTCATGATGGTCGCTTGAAATCATGTATGCCCCCTTCATAAAATTGCTACCGGCTAACGTGGCATCATCCATGTCATTTCTGCAGATGCCCTACTGATGGTATCGAACCCCACCCTGGATTTGCACACGATACGATGCAACACATTAGAGGTTGCGGTATTCCAAGCGACCAAAGCGCCCATTTAGATGTCAGGATTTGCCGCACGATAATTGATGAGCATGCCGTTGTTGGGGTTCTCGCTGGCGATGATGTCATAGACGGTTTTCTGGTCTTCGGGGTCGTCCGCCTGTTCCAGCAGCGCATCCAGACGCGCATCCAAGTCCTGACGCAGTTCCGCATGTTCGGAGGAGTCTGCCAGATTCTCCAGTTGATACGGGTCGGCCACATTGTCAAAGAGCACCCAGGGCGTTCCGTCCTCAAAACGGGCGTAGGTATGTTGTTTGGTGCGCACGCCGCGCCAGGCGTCCATGCCGTTGGCGATGGTCGCATTGCCGAAGATCGCCATGCACATGATCAGGAGGGCGTCACGTGGGTCCTCGGCTTCCCCGGCCAGTACGGCGCTCAGGTCTAGGCCGTCCACTTCGGGACAGGGCGCATCCGCCAGGCCCAGCAGGGTCGGCATGACATCGATTGGCGCCAGCAGGGTGTCCCGGACCGTGTTCGCCGGAATCTTATGCGGATACCGCACCAGGAACGGTACGTGGATGGACTCCTCAAAGGGCGTCTCTTTACCAAAGAAGCGCTGTGAGCCCATACTGTCGCCGTGGTCGGACGTGAAAACGAAAATGGTGTCGTCCAGGATACCGGCTTCTTCCAGGGTTGCAAAGAGTTCGCCGAGGCAATCATCCAAAACCTTGGTGGCCGCCAGGTACCCGGCATAGGACTTGCGAATTTCCGCATCGTCCGCCAGCCACCCCCGCATGATGCGCCGCAGGTTCGCAAAGTTCTCCGGCAGGTTGACCCTGTCGGAGGCCATCATGGCGTCTGCCAACGCGCTTTCATGGAAATTCGGTGGGACTTCGATCGTCTCCGGGTCCACCTGTTCCATGTATTCCTCTGGCGCGATGTAAGGATCATGGGGCGGCCCCCAGGACATAAACAAAGCAAAGGGATTGTTCTCGGCGGCCTGTTCTTGGATGTATTCTCGGGCCGCCCGCGTCTGGTCGATGGCGTCGTAGCCTTCCCAGGTCTGTAGTTCTTGGGAGTCGCCCTCATAGTACTTGGAATCAAAATAGGTATGCGTGCATTCCAGCGCCATCCAATGCTCGAAGCCCATCCGGCGCTCGGGTGGAATATAGGCGGCGCGGCCGCGTCCATCGACGTGCCACTTGCCGATGTAGGCGGTGCGATAGCCCGCCGCCTGACAGGCCTCTCCCAAGGCCGGTGCATCGGGCCGGATGCGGTGATCATTGCAGATCATGCCGTTGCGCATCGGATACATCCCCGTCAGCAGCATGCCGCGATAGGGGGAGCATACCGGATAGGTGCTGATGGCGTTGCTGACCAGGGCGCCTTCCCGAGCCAAGCGGTCCATGTGCGGGGTCTCAATATTTTTACCGCCGTAGCATCCGACTTCATGGGATCGAAGCTGGTCGGCAAACACAAAGACGATATTCGGCATTTTGTCGCCCGCGTTGTTCGTGGCGCCGGAGGCCGCGCTACTGAGCATCAGGCCCGCTCCCGTCATGGTGGTGGCGCCCAAAAAAGTGCGCCGGGTGATCCCAGCTTCTTGATGGCGTGAAGTGGTTTTTTCTTTCAATGTCATTTTTCCTTTCATACTGCCTTAAGAATCATTGCTGCCCGGGAAGGTGATGGGACGCGACTCATCCCAGGGGATATACCGACCGACGCGCCCCTCGCCATAGGGAAGCGGATCGAGCGTTTGGTCGACATGCTGGTCGAAGAAGTAGCGGTCTGCGGCGACCACCTCCTCGGGCAAGCCGGGCGTCTGCCAGGTGTCGGCCTTGGCGCGCAGTTTGGCTTCCAGTTCCTCGGCGATCTCCGGGTACTCGTCAATCTTGTTGTGGGCGGCGGTTTCCTGGCCAACCTCCCGCATGTCGAAGAGATAGCGCCGCTCATTGCCCAGCCGGACGAATTTCCAGTGACCGCTGAGGATGGCCGCTTGCGAGCGCCAGCGCCAGTACAGCGCATCATGCACCGGCCCCTCCTGCTCTCCGGTCAGCCAGGGAATCAGATTAACGCCTTCAATACGATCATCCATGGGGGCTTCCGCCAACGCCACCGTTGTCGCCGAAGCATCCAATTGCCAGACGTTCTCCTCAAAGACCTGGCCTGCCGGAATGCGCCCCGGCCAGGCGGCGATGAAGGGCACCCGCTGTCCGCCGTCGGTCTGCATGCCCTTTTCGCCCACCATGGGGTCATTGCGCGAGCCGATATAGGCGCCTTCGCGCTCAGGCGCGCCATTGTCGCTGATGAAGAAGATCTGGGTGTTTTCCGTGATACCCATTTCCTCGAGCTGCTCGCGGATCATCCCGAGACCGTCATCCATCGCCAGGACGGAAGCCAGTCCCATGCGCCGTTCGTATTCCTCGACATGCGCCAGACGCTCCATGTATTGCGGCGGGTCCTCCATCGGCGAGTGCGGCGCAAAATACGCCAGGTAGAGGAAGAAGGGACGGTCGTCTTCTTCGCGTCGCTCCAGGAAAGAAAGCGCCGCCCGGGTCTGGGCGTCAATGCGATAGTACGGGACGTTGACTACCTGTGGCGCGTCGTATAGCGGATTGCCGTCCAGGTCATGCGAGGCGTGATAACGGCCCATGGGGCCATAAAAATACTCTTCAAAGCCGTGACGGTGCGGGAAGTAATCCGGAAGCTGCTGGTTCTGTTCAGGCTGCACTTTCAGGTCAAGATGCCATTTGCCCACCATACCGGTCACATACCCGGCGTCGCGCAGGCGCTCGGCAATCGTGTATTCACTGTGCGGCAAGGGCCCCCCGTGGTTGTCATCCACGCCAAAGGCGTTCTGGTGCCGCCCGGAAATCAGCCCGGCGCGGGAGGGGATGCACTGTGGGGCCGTCACATAGCCATGGGTAAAGAGCACGCCGTCACGGGCCAACTGGTCCAGGTTCGGCGTGCGCACATCGGGGCAGGCGCCATGGATCGCCAGATCGGTATAGCCCTGATCGTCGGTAAAGATCAAAATGATGTTGGGCCTGGTCGCTTCCTGCTCCGCAAAGCCCGAGCGGGCGCCCAGCAACATCGAGGCCGCGCCCAGCCCAAACAGTTTCAAGGCGTCACGCCGTGATAATTGACCGCCGGGAGCGGTTGCGTTATGCCTGTTGGTAGAATTAGAAGTAGTCATTGCTCAGAAACTCCTTGGATAGTGAGTTGATAGCATAAATGGGTAACAACACGCAGCTAAGCCGGCTATGCTTGCGCCCGAAGTCCCGG
>SKJD01000467.1 GCA_007116095.1 Candidatus Hydrogenedentota bacterium | reverse complement strand
GCTGGATAGCCTGGAGATAACAGGTGTTGTGGAAGATTCCCGGCTGGCAAAGCCGGGAACCTTGTTTGTTGCGAGCGCCGGCGAACATGTAGACGGTCATGCGTTTATCCCGGACGCCGTGGCGCGGGGCGCCGTTGCGGTGATCGGTACACAGCCGGTAGCGACCGTGGCGGTTTCAGTACCCTATTTCCAGGTTGCGGATGCGCGTAAAGCGGCGGCCTGGGCCGCGCATGTATTTCATGGGGAGCCGAGCCGGGATTTACAGGTAATCGGGGTTACCGGCACCAATGGCAAGACCAGCACGGTGCATTTAATTCACCACATCCTGCAGGCAGCCGGTCATCGCGTGGCGCAGTTCGGCACCCTGGGCTATGTCTTCGAGGACGGGGAGGTCGCGGCAGCGCACACCACCCCTTTCGGGATGGAGCTGGCGGCGCTCTTTGCCCGGGCGCGTGACACCGGCCACAGCCATGTGGTGATGGAAGTCAGCTCGCATGCCCTGGCCCAGGAACGGGTTGCCGGTATCTACTTTGACTGCGCCGCATTCACCAATCTTACCCAGGACCACCTGGACTTTCACGGCGACATGGAATCTTATTGCCAGGCGAAATTGCTGCTCTTTGAACGCCTTCCCGCAGAGACAGGACTGGGCGTGGTAAATCTGGAGGACCCGACCGCCCCACGTTTTCGCAGCGCTTGCGCAGGAAAGAGTCTGGGGTACGGCAAGGGAGGAGATTGCCGGGCGAGCAAGGTGCGCCTGGATTTCAGTGGCACGCATTTTAACCTGATGACGCCCTGGGGTAAGACGACCGTTTCCATGCGCTTGCTGGGACGGCACAACATGGCCAACGCCCTCTGCGCCGCTACCGTTTGTGGGGGGCTGGGCGTCGCGTTGGAGGATATCGCCGAGGGGCTGGGCGCCCTGGAAGCGGTGCCGGGGCGTTTTGAGGCGGTGATTTGCGGGCAACCTTTTTATGTCGTCGTGGATTACGCCCATACCGATGATGGCCTGAAGAATGTCCTGATGGCCGCACGCAAGCTGACCGAAGGTGAGGTTATTGTTGTCTTCGGCTGTGGCGGGGATCGTGATCGGGGTAAACGTCCCAAGATGGGGGCGGTGGCCGCCGAGTTGGCGGATTTTTGCGTGCTGACCTCCGACAACCCGCGCACCGAAGACCCGCATCGTATTCTGCTGGATATTGAAGTGGGCATGCAGCGCATGGGCAAAAGCAAGCATGACGACTACCTGGTGATTGAAGACCGGGAAGAGGCCATTCATACAGCTATCCGGCGCGCCAAATCGGGCGACCTGGTGCTGATTGCAGGTAAGGGGCACGAGGATTATCAAATTCGCGGTACGGAACGACTGCATTTTGATGACCGGGAAACGGCCCGCAAGCTATTGGGAGAACGTTGAATCGTGCCTTGGGAATACACACTTCAAATGGCGGCAGAAATATTGGGAACAGAGGTATCCGGCGCTTCGGATGCTGATGAGCGCAATACCTTCAACAGTGTTTCCACGGATACACGCACCCTGGAGCCGGGGGCCCTGTTCTTCGCGCTGGAGGGCGAACAGTATGACGCCCAGCAGTTCGTACCACAGGCTTTTGAGAAAGGCGCCGTGGGGGTAGTTTCCAGGCAAGCAAGCGATTCAGGACCTGGTCTGGTCGTGCCGGACCCGTTGCAGGCCCTGCAAAAATTTGCCGCGTACCACCGCCGACAGTGCCCGGCCCGGGTAATAGCCCTCACGGGTTCTTGCGGTAAGACAACCGCCAAGGACCTGATTGCCGCCGTGCTGGAGAGCCGGTATCGGGTGGAAAAAACGCAGGGGAACCTGAATAACGAAATCGGCTGTCCCCTCTCGCTGATGCAGTTACAACCCGATACGGAATACGCCATTATCGAAATGGGCGCCAACCATCCGGGGGAAATTCGGCGCTTGTGCCAATTGGCCCGGCCGGATGAGGCGTTGATAACCCTTGTAGCGCCGGCGCACCTGGAGGGCTTCGGGAGTATCGCCGATGTGGCGCGGGCCAAGGGGGAGATCGTGGAGGCGCTGGGGCCTGACGGGCTGTTTTATGTCAATACCGACAATAGCTGGTGCGTCGAGGTTGCCGCTACGCATCCGGGACCCCAGGTCCGTGTCGGCAAGCAGGGCGATGTAGCCTTGAAATCCGTGGGCTTTGATGAAGACGGCCTGATGCGGCTGGACATTGAACCAATCGGTGTTTTACGGCTGCCCCTGCGGATACCGGCGCACAGCCTGAATGTCCTCTTCGCGGTCGCTATCGGGTTGCAACATGGTATAACCGATTTCCAGACGCCGTTGACGTCCGCTAGCGCCAACCCTTCGCGTGGAAAATTTCATCGACTGGGGCCGCTGCATTTGCTGGATGACAGCTACAACGCCAATCCGGCCAGCATGGAAGCCGCTTTGGAGGCCTTGCAGCAGCTTGCCCCGACCGGGAAGAAGATTGCCGCCTTGGGCGCCATGCTTGAGTTGGGGGAAACCGCGCCACAGTTGCATCGTGCGGTGGGAGAGACGGCGGCCAGGCTGGGCGTCGATTGCCTGTTTGCCCGCGGGCCGCACGCCTGTGATATGATTGAAGGTGCGCTGGCTGCCGGGGCGCCGCATGCCGAGGTCATTGAGGACCATGAAGCCATCGCGCATGCCATTTATTCTCTCGCCTCTCCCGGAGACACCCTGTTACTCAAAGGCTCGCGTGGTATGCGTATGGAAGCCATCGCGCCATACCTCGCTTCATTATACGATAACACAACCCAAGCATAGACGATCCGGCCCGGATGTTGGCAACCTGCTTCGCCAGGCGTGCATTCAGCCCGACCCAGACGGTTTTTTTAAGCGGGCGCTGCCGGTCGTCCCGCTGTCACGATGCGTATAGCTGCGGATAGAAGATGATTTATTACATTACCCAAGCACTGGTCCCTTATCTCAGCGTGTTGGATGTCTTTCGCTATCTGACCGTGCGTGCGGGGGGCGCCGCCTTCACCGGGTTTTTTCTGTGCTTAATTTTCGGCCCCTTCATCATCCGCATGTTGCGGTCCCTCAAGATCGGGCAGTTCATCAAAAAAGAGCATGTGACGGATTTGCATGCCCTGCACAAGAGCAAAGCCGGCACCCCGACGATGGGCGGGGCGATGTTTATCCTGGCCACACTGATCAGCGTGCTTCTGTGGGGGCTGCTGAGCAATCGGCTGTTGTGGCTGCTTGTGGGTGTGTTTGTGCTGCTTGGCGCCGTGGGTTTTCTGGACGATTACATAAAACTGCGCCGCAAGCACAACGACGGCCTGAGCGCCCGGGCCAAGTTTGCCGGGCAGATTCTCGCGGGGCTGTTGCTTGGCGTGTACCTGGTCTTCAATCCCATCACCATTGGCGCGTCGTTGGTAACGCCACGGGACGTCAAGGACTGGGATGCGTTGATTGACAAGTTCTCCCGGGCGGACGACGGCACGGCCTCGGTGCAGGTGGAAGCATTCTGGGCGCACTTCGAGCCGGAAGCCCAGGAAGCGGCCCTGGATGCGCAACCTTCCTACAACGGTTTGCGGGTAGACAATCGCACGGCGATCCTGGGTATGTTCAACAGCGCGCTTTCCAATGCGGTCATCTACGACCCGGCGGTCTGGCCGGAGGCGGAGCTGAACAGCGAAGCGCAGGCATTGGTTGCGAAGGGCGTCGAGCAACTGACGCCCCAGGAGCAACTGCGTCTCAACCGGATTCTGCTGGAAATAACCTTCCCCCATGCCATTGAACGCAGCATTCCGGATTTACATACCAAGGTCAATATCCCGGGGTTGAAAGATGTGATGATCCCCCTGGGACTGCTGTACATAGTTTTTGTGATACTGATTATCGTTAGTGTCTCTAATGCGGTGAACCTGACCGATGGGCTGGATGGGTTGGCCGCTGGGGCGTCGATCATCTCGGTCTTTACCTACGCTTCGATTGCCTATGTCATCAGCCGTGCCGACTGGTCGTCGTATCTATATGTGATTTATGTGCCCGAGGCCAGTGAACTCTTCGTGTTCGGGGCTGCCCTGCTGGGGGCGGGATTGGGTTTCCTGTGGTACAACGCGCATCCGGCGGAAGTCTTTATGGGCGACACCGGTTCACTGGCGTTGGGTGGCGCCATCGCCAGCATGGCGATTCTCACCAAACAGGAGCTGTTGCTGCCGATTGTCGCGGGTATTTTTGTGTTGGAAGCGGGGAGTGTCGTCCTGCAAGTGGCTTCATACAAGACAACCGGAAAGCGTATTTTCCGAATGGCGCCGTTGCACCACCATTTTGAGCTGCTGGGCTGGGCGGAGACCAAGGTAACAATGCGTTTCTGGATTGTAGCGTTCCTCTTCGCCCTCCTGAGCCTGAGTACGTTGAAATTCCGCTAACCCGGTCAGGCGATAGCGAAAGTCAGATACGAG
>SKJD01000436.1 GCA_007116095.1 Candidatus Hydrogenedentota bacterium | reverse complement strand
AGTCCGGATCATCCGTCAAGGCGACCCAGTCAATCGTCACGACCATGTCCTGGAAGTCCGGCCAGGCGCCGCCACCGGCATGAGGCTCGTTGTCCGGGATGTCCAGCCGCAACTGGGTGAGGGTCCAGGTATCTTCATCCGGAAATGCGTCCAGATAGTTCAGGCGGAGGATGTGCTCGCCATTGTCAACACCCGTAAATTCCGGGCGAACGTGTCCGGCGCCATCGCGGAAAGTGAAGACCCCGATATTGAAGGCGCGTGGAGCGTTCTCCACCGTCATCTTGATCGCCAGTTCGGGGAAGGCTTCCAAGTCATGGGACAAACCACCTACGGCAATGTGCGGATCCCAATTGCCATCGGGCATTTCATCCGCCATATTCACCACCAGACGGCTGCCGTCCCAGGAAACCGGGCTTTGGTTCGCATTAAACCAGCCCTGAAGGCCGTCACAGAAATCCCAGACCAGCGGTTCCGGATCCACCGGGTCTTCCTGCACCAGGGTCAACACACTGATGTCCTGGTGGTTTTCAAAAGGATTGGCCGACGGCCCACCACTGGAAATCACGAAGGCGTTATAATCGCCATCCTTGCTCGGATCGATGTCTACGACGGTAACCATGCTGCGCAACTGGGCGCCATCTTCGAGCGTCGGAAGATTGATATTGAAGTCCGCCCAGGGAAAACGGGCTTCAAACGAAAAACCATTGTCGGTCATGGAAAAATCCGAGGTGATGTTGGCGCTTCCCCAGTCAATGTCACCACCGCCAGTATTGTTGCGCCAGATGGGACCGTCATCCGGATGGTAGGCGAAGTCGGCGAGGGAACCCGCTTCCCGGGCTGTGGCGCCCAGTTCCGCCAATACGATCTGGATGGTGTCCCCTTGCATGAAATCGCCGATAGCAGCTTCATCGTCCGTAACGTCCAAGGCAAAGTAAAGGGCGTCATCAGTCCAGACACTGTAAATGGTATAGCTGCAATCCGAGGCGTCCACCTGCGGGTTGGCGCCACCCCAATCGACGTTGAAGCCATTGGCCGTGCTGACGGTTACCCCATCACCGACATATTCTCCGGGACTAATTGTCCCATCTACGGTCGGCGCTGTGTCTACGTAATACGAAGTGATCGGATTGTCCACTTCCTGTGCAGTTGCCGGAATTGCCATTCCCAGCAGTACGAGGGCCGATAACACGACCATTCCAAACCTGCTAGACATAATCTGCTTCTCCTTACATGATTTTTGCGAGTTACAGCAATATCCTGCGGCAACTCTCCCCAAAATTTACAAAACATTTCTCCTAATAATCAAACTATACATCAAACCAGCCTTTAATACAAGTTACATGAAATTTAAAATTTATGATTAATATGATACGTATAGAAGTGATTACAGGCTAAACCGTTTATCCACGGTGCGGATTATGTGGAGCCTTTCGCCGCAAAACCGGGAAAACTTTTTTCTGGCAGGCGGCTTGCGCTATGCTTTTCGTGGGGATGCGGTGCAACCGCCGTTCAGGGTGAGGGCATCATTATATGACACAAGAGCAACGACCCAATGTGGTGACAATCGTAGCGGACGATCTGGGTGTGTGGGGGATGGGCTGTTATGGCAACCCGGAAATCCAGACGCCCAACCTGGACCGCCTCGCCACGGAGGGCATTCGTTTCGATAATTTCTTCTGCACGTCTCCGGTCTGTTCACCGGCCCGGGCGTCGCTGCTTACGGGCCGGATTCCTTCGCAGCATGGCGTGCACGACTGGATACGCCGGGGCAACCTGAAGGAAGACCCTATCGAATACCTGGCCGGGCTGACCGGTTTCAGTGAAATCCTCGCCGAAGCCGGGTACGACTGCGCTTTCAGCGGGAAATGGCACCTGGGTGACAGCGCCACGCCGCAAAAGGGTTATTCGCGTTGGTATACCTACCAAACAGGTGGCGGCCCCTACTACAATGCGCCGGTGTACCGGGACGGTGAAGCCGTCCGGGAACCGGGCTATGTGACTGATCGCATCACGGACGAAGCGCTGCATTTCCTGGAGGCGCAGGTGGCCGAAGCGGCCCCCTTTCACCTTGCCGTGCACTACACCGCCCCGCACAGCCCCTGGGTCAACAGCCACCCGCCGGATATCGTCGCACTGTACGACGACTGCCCCTTCGACTCCTGTCCCCAGGAGCCACTCCATCCCTGGATTCTGAAGAACACCGTCCCGGAGGGCGTGCACGAGGCGCCGATCGAGCATCTCAAGGGCTACTTCGCCGCCGTAACGGCCATGGACGCGCAAATCGGGCGTTTGCTGGAGGCGCTGGAGGCGGCGGGCGTCCGGGAGAACACGATCATCTTCTTCACCAGCGACAATGGCTTTAATTGCGGCCACCACGGTATCTGGGGCAAGGGCAACGGCACCTACCCGCTCAACATGTACGACAGCAGCGTGAAGGCGCCAACCATCCTGTCACTGCCCGAAGGAGAAGCCGCGGGCACGGTCTGCGAGGCGCTGTTGAGCCACTACGACTTCATGCCAACGCTACTGGAACTACTCAACCTGTCCCTCCCCGAAGACGAGACGGCAACCCTGCCAGGGAGCTCTTTCCTGCCCGTGCTGCGCGGCGAACGGGCGGAGGCCCGGGATGAGGTAGTGGTCTACGACGAGTATGGCCCGGTGCGCATGATCCGCACCCACGCCTGGAAATACGTCCACCGCTATCCCTATGGCCCGCATGAGCTCTACGACCTGCAAGCCGACCCCGGGGAGCGCCACAACCTGGTGGACGACACGCCGTACGCGCCAATGCGGGAAACCCTCAAGGGAAAGCTGGACCGCTGGTTCCTGCGTTATGTCGACCCGGATCGCGATGGTAGCCGGGAACCGGTCTACGGCAAGGGGCAGATCGGACGCTGCGGTACGGCGGGGAATGGAAAACAGGTCTTCGCCGACGACATCCGCTGAGCACTGCCGTGTTTATGACGCCTATCAGGCGATGCGCGTGAAGTGTCCGTCCTGGATACGCACCGTGACCGGCGGAGGCGTGTCCCAGCCAAGGAAGCGTGCGGGGTGTGTCGAGGCCAGGGCCCAGGCTGTATCGAAGTCCAGGTCCGTGTGTTCATACGCAAAGAGAATCCCCCGGTCCAGGGTGAGCGCGGAACCGGCCAGCCCCGGATGTCCCGCCAGGCTCACCCGCAGGCTTTCCGAGACCGTCACCGTCGCCGCGCCCAGGGTATACTCCCCCGGCCCCAGATCGGCGGCGGCCATGGCGTCGGTGGTGAGGATGGAACGCGCTGGCGTCTTGGCGCGCAGAAAATTCTTCAGGGCGTGCGGCGGCAGGTGGTGGCCGTCGGCGATAAAACTCGCGTGCAGCGCGTCCAGGGCAAGCTGGGTCTGGATGTAGTTGTCGTGGCGCGGGAGCACCTGGTGCGAGCCATTGCCCAGGTGTGTACTGAGCGAGGCCCCGGCTGCGACCGCTGCCTCTATCGCTTCCGTATTCGCGCCCGTGTGCCCCAACGCCACGCGTACGCCCGCCGCACAGAGGCTTTCGATCAACCGCACAGCCCCGGGCAACTCCGGCGCCAGCGTTACCAGCGCTATCCGGCCTTCGGCCAGGTCCAGGAGCTGCGGCATCAAATCAGGCGCATCTTCCGGCGTGCGACAGTGGGCGAGCGGATGCGCGCCACGCGGTCCGTCCTCCGGGCTGATGAAGGGGCCTTCGATATGCAACGCGGGGAAGAAATCCGCCAGATCAGGGTCTTCCGCGAGCAACGCCTTGTACGCCCGCACCTTGTTCGCCAACGCTTCCGGGGCATCCGTAATAAAGGTCGGCAACGCCGCCACCACGCCCCGCTGCATCATACGGTCCCGCTGCGCCCGCCACACCTCGGGCGTCCAGGACGTCGGATCGCCGTTGAAGTCCAGTCCCCCATAGCCGTTCACCTGCAAATCCACCAGCCCCGGGCCGGTATATTTTTGAGGGATTTCCTTGTGCTGATCAGTCATCTCGAAAACTTGGTCCTTCCCATGCCCCATCGCGACCTTGTCCACTATATCCACACCGTCCACAAAATATTGGATAGCCAAGGGCATTGTAAAGACGCCAACCCTGGATTGTAAACGCCACGCCGACAACAGCCAACTCAGCTCCGGAAGCGCAGACGGTAGCGCAGGGCGTAGACCCAGCCCAGGAGGAAGTTGGGAAAGAGTCGGGCGGTAGCGGTGGCCAAGGCAGCAACGTGGGACACAGGCCAGCCCCACCAGGGCCAGAGCCGGGCGGCCCGGCTTTTGTTGCGCCAATCCCGCCGAAACGCCCGCCAGCCACTGCGCCGCCGCAGAAATTGCTTGTCCATGCGGAAGTCCACGAGGTAGGCAGGCAGGTTGCCCATGCGATAGTCTGCAGAAAGCAGTTGTATCCAAAGGTCGAAGTCCTCTCCCAGCTCCCGCGAACGGTAGTCCGT
>SKJD01000018.1 GCA_007116095.1 Candidatus Hydrogenedentota bacterium | reverse complement strand
GCGCAGAGGAGCAAAGACGCAGAGCGCGGACATGCTGCGTCGTTAAAGTCCATGCCAACAAAAAATTGCTCCGAAGGAGCTTTGCTAGATACAGCCCAGGGTTGGACTTGACCGTGAGGTCAAGGCCTACCCTGGGTCAACAAGACCAACACCCCCCCCTACGCTGAAAGCGTTGCCTAAGATTGTGATTTGTTGTCTTTTTTGATCATCCGCGACCCCGCTGGGGTCGGTTTTCTTTGCAAGACCTGTTCCCGGGGTATCACCTACGGGCGTTGCACGCCCTCCGGTTCAACCCCGGGCTATTCATCCGTAACCCCTGCCGGGGTTAGTCATTGTGTCGTATTGAATTGATAGTCAACCACAACGGCAATGACGAAACCCGAGGCTATTTGAAGCCACATGTCACTACTAAGCGCTATTGTTTTCGTCCAAAATTCTTGAAAAATCGACTTTAATCAACAGACCCGCAGGCATGACATGACGCGGGGGGCTGTATTGTAGGGGCGTCCCCTTGTGGACGCCCAGGGCAGGCACGGGGGCCTGCCCCTACTTCGCTTCAAATTCTGTCCTGTGCCTGTAGATAGCTTGTTGAAATCGTTGTGGAATGTGCAGGCCAGGCAGTGTGGTTTGTGCAAGGTGGGGTAATGGCCGTGCTGAGGATGTAGGGGGTAAGGCGCTGTAAATAAACGACTTGCAGACCTTGCGTATGGTGTGGGGGACGTGGGGAAAAACGCGCATGAACTTGTGGAAAACCTGTGAAGAACTACTGTATAGAGACTGGAAAACCGGGACGGCTGCCTGCTGTAAAACACGGGAAAGCAAGAACCGGAACCCGCTTGCCCCGCGTATGGGGAAAACAGGCTCCGGGTATCCTGGAAATACATACTCCGCAAGACGCCAGCCCAGGTGGCGGTCCGAGCGTCTTGATCAGGCGTTCACGACTTCGGCGCTGTAGGCAAAGTGTAGGGCGTCGTTGTGGCAGTCGATGTGTACTTCGCCCCCCTTTTCCAGACGACCAAAGAGCAGTTCGTCCGCCAGGGGCGTCTCGATTTCCTGTTCGATGAGCCGGGCCAGGGGCCGTGCGCCGAATTTGCTGTCGTAGCCGTGAGTCGCCAGCCAGCGCTTGGCGTCCGGAGTGATCGTCAGGCGCACCTTGCGCGCTCCGAGCTGAATTTCGAGTTGTTTGAGGAACTTGTCCACGACCTGCTCGATCACGGCCATGGGCAGCGGGTTGAAGGTGACCACGGCGTCCAGCCGATTTCGGAATTCCGGCGTGAAGGCCTGCTCGATGGCTTTCAGGCTCTTGTGGTGGCTGTCCTGGCTGGGGGACTGGAAGCCAATACTGGCCTTGGCCAATTCCCGGGCGCCCGCATTCGAGGTCATGATCAAAATGACATTGCGGAAATCCGCCTTCTTGCCCATGTTGTCCGTGAGCGTGGCGTCGTCCATGACCTGCAAGAGAATGTTGAAGAGGTCGGGGTGGGCCTTTTCCACCTCGTCCAGGAGCAGTACGGTGTAGGGATTGCGCCGGATTTCATCGACCAGCAGCCCGCCCTGATCAAAGCCGACATAGCCGGGAGGCGCCCCGATGAGACGAGCCACGGCATGCTTCTCCATGTACTCGCTCATGTCGTAGCGGGCGAAATGGTTGCCCAGTAACGCGGCCAACTGTCGGGCCACTTCGGTCTTGCCGACACCCGTCGGACCGGCAAAGAGGAAGCAGCCAATGGGCTTTTCCTGACGCCCCAGGCCCGCCCGTGATCGCTTGATGGCGCGGCAGATTTGTTCGATGGCGCTTTCCTGGCCGTAGACCAGTTGCTTCAGTTCCGGCTCCAGGCTGCCGAGTTTTTCCCGATCCGAGGTAGAAACGGAACGCGCCGGAATCTTGGCCATGGCCGCAATCACCCGCTCGATATCCGCTGGTCGCACCGTCTTGCGGGGTTTGTCCGTATTCATCAAGCGCACCTCCGCGGCGGCCTCGTCGATGACGTCGATGGCCTTGTCCGGGAGGAAGCGATCATTGATGTGCTTGGCGGCGAGTTCCGCAGCGGCTTGCAGGGCGCTTTCCGTGAATTGTATACCGTGATGGGCCTCGTAGTGCGATTTCAGGCCCCGGAGAATACGGACCGTTTCCTCCACGCTGGGCTCGTCCACGTCGATTTTCTGGAAGCGCCGGGTGAGCCCACGGTCCTTCTCGAAGTGGTTCTTGTATTCTTCGTAGGTGGTGGAGCCGATACACCGCAATGTGCCGGCGGCCAGTGCGGGCTTCAAGATGGTGGAGGCGTCCATGGAGGATTCCGAAGTCGCGCCGGCGCCCACCACGCCGTGGATTTCGTCAATATAGAGGATGACGTTGTCCTGCGCTTCCAGGGCTTTCAAGATGGTTTTCAGGCGCTGTTCAAATTCACCCCGGAATTTGGTGCCGGCGATCATGCCGGGTAGGTCCAGGGCCAGGATTTCCGTTTCACGCAAGACCTTCGGCGCCCGGCCTTCATGGATACGCAGGGCGAGCCCTTCGGCCAGCGCGGTCTTCCCAACGCCCGGCTCCCCGACAAAGACGGGATTGTTCTTGCGACGTCGGCAGAGCACCTGGATACAGCGCTTTAGCTCGGGATCGCGGCCAATCAGCGGATCGATGCGGCCCTGGCGTGCGCGTTCGTTCAGATTGACCGTGAATGCTTCCAATACGCTTTGCTCTTCAGAGGCGTCTCCGCCGGGCGCTTCGCCCGGTGAGCGGGTAGGTTCCGGACGTCGGCTTGGCAGATGCGGGTCCGCCCCTTTCTTGCCTACCCCGTGGCTGATGTATTCCAGCACGTCCAGACGGCTGATGCCCTGCGCCTTGAGGTAATACGCGGCGTGGCAGTCTTCCTCTTCAAAGACCGCAGCCAGGATATCCCCGGCATCGGCCTCTTTCTTGCCCGCATATTGCACATGCATGATGGCCCGTTGCATCAGGCGCTCAAAGGCGGGCGTCTGTTGTAGCGCGGGGGCGGATTCCTCCTCGGGGGCGGTTTCCACGTGCTCCTTCAGGAAATCTTCGAAGCATTCCTTCAGCTCCGCGATATTGCCGCCGCAGGATTCCAGGATTTCCATTCCGTACGCATCCGACAGCAGGGCATAGAGCAGGTGCTCAACACAGAGGTATTCATGGCGCCGTTTACGCGCTTCGTCCAGGGCAAAACGTAAGGATATTTCCAGGTCTTTACTGATCATACTGCACTCGCATCAATTTTCAACTTCTCCACAGGGCGTGTGGATTTCTTTCCAGGCCAGAGCAACAATTACTCTGTCTCCATCGTACAGCGCAAGGGGAAACCGGCATCCCGCGCACAACGGTGGGTCTCAGCGATCTTCGCCTCGGCGATGCTTTTAATATAAACACCGGCCACACCCTTTCCATTCTCATGCACCGCGAGCATAATCTGCACGGCCTCCGCCTCGCTGCGACGAAAAATATCGTAGAGGACATCCACCACGAAATCCATGGTGGTGTAATCGTCGTTCAGCAACAGCACCTTATATCGACGAGGCGTTTCGATATCTTCCGTGGTCTCAAAGGCAACCCCTTCGCCGGTTGAAGCGTGGCTTTTTGTCATGCTCTCGTATCGTCTCCCAAAGCGCGGAAAGCAGCCCAAGCGCTTCCACGGCATATTCCCGGTTGGTCTAATCCTGATAAAAAGGCGTTCAGCTCGGGCCGGACAGGCGGGGTGCGGGGTCGTTGGCGCCTACCCGCGTAATTCCCGGTCGTTTTGCCCGAAATACCCGCAAGATCATACCATACCGCTACCCCGAGGTGGATGGGCAGGCGGCGATTCGCTTGGTAAACGTCCGGCACGACATCCCGTGGGGACAGGGTAGCAGGAGAGGGATTGCGCGCTAATTGCCCGTGAACGAACTGTGTAAACTGCGTGTTGCGCGGTTACCTTGGGTAGTAGCGGCATGCTATACTCAGCGCACAATTCGGGATAGGCGATGCTCCGACTTTCGAGAGTTCGGGGTGTCACGTCGGGTTAAGGATGGCCATAGGAAAGCAACGTTTGGAGGGTCCGGCATGGATAAATTTTCGGGTAGACATACGAGTCGAGGGTCTGGCATGCAGCTTGGAGCGCTATCGCTGGTCACGGTGTTGCTGACCCTGGGGCTGGCTGCGTGCCAGACCCCGGAAGAAGGCGTAGCCAGCAAGGTGCTGGCGGATTTCGGCCTGCGGGACAGGCCCGAGGGCTATGTCTCCGGGACGGATCAGGTATTTGAACGCCTGAACGAGGTGGGGGAGACCGAAATCCGGCGTATGAATACGGAAAACCGCAACGGAACCATCGAGTTTGTCGAGGAAGGGTTGCGTGGGCAGTACTATAAGCAGGTCAAGGTCTATGAAGATTTTATCCCGGTAGATGCGCGCTCGGTAACGGCCCGGGGACCGAACGAGAGCCGCAGCTATCAAGG
>SKJD01000489.1 GCA_007116095.1 Candidatus Hydrogenedentota bacterium | reverse complement strand
TCGTAGATGCTCATGGGAAAGGGATTCGACTTCTGAAATACCATCCCCATGCGCTTGCGGAGTTCAATCACATCCACGCCGGGAGCGTAAATGTTGTCGCCATTCAGGCGCATTTGTCCTGTGATACGCACACTGTCTATCAGATCATTCAGACGGTTTACGGATCGCAGCAAGGTGGATTTACCGCAACCAGAAGGCCCGATCAACGCGGTGACTTTTCCGTGGGGCACCGACAGGCTAATATCAAAGAGTGCCTGGGTAGCCCCATACCAGAGGTTGAAGTTTTCGATGTCAAGAATACAATTCTCGTGCATCAATTCCTCATGAATATGGGCCGTCACCTCTTCACCACGCTGAATGGCCTCAAATCGCCCGGCAGCAGGTTCTTTGCTATTGCTAAAAGTACGTTCCAGATGCTGCGCCGGGGGGGCCTTTTCCAAACTTGCCAAGGTCATGGGATGCTTCTCCTTATCAGAACTGGTTGGCCACAAAACGTCGCCGCATACGCGAGCGCAGGGCAATTGCGAAAATATTGAGAGTTGCAATGAGGAGGATCAGCAGCAAGGTTGTCGTAAAGACCATGGGCTTGGCCGCCTCCGAATTTTGGGACTGAAAGCCCAGGTCATAAATATGAAAGCCCAGGTGCATAAAGCTACGATCAGGGTGGATGAAGGGAAAGACCCGATCAATGGGCAGCTCCGGCGCCAGCTTTACCGCGCCGACCAGCATCAACGGCGCCACTTCCCCCGCGCCGCGGGCCATGGCCAGGATCATCCCGGTCATGATGCCCGGCATCGCACGCGGCAATACAATGCGATAGATGGTCTGCCATTTACTCGCACCGCAGGCATAGGAGCCCTGACGCATCGAGCTTGGCACCGCAGCCAAGGCCTCTTCCGTGGCCACGATGACCACCGGCAGGGTGAGTAACGCCAATGTGAACGAGGCCCACATGATACCGCCCTTGCCGAAGGTCGGGTTTGGCAGTTTCGCCTGAAAGAATATCTCATCAATGCCGGCGCCAATAATGTAGCAGAAGAAGCCCAACCCGAAGACGCCAAATACAATACTCGGCACCCCAGCGAGGTTGTTCACGGCCACCCGCACCGCGCTAACGATCAGCCCGGCCTTGGCGTACTCCCGTAAATACAGAGCGGCCAGTACACCGAATGGGGCCACCAACAGCGACATGATCAGGGTCATGGTAACCGTGCCGAAAATTGCAGGAAAGACCCCGCCCTCACTGTTGGCCTCACGGGGGTCCGCACGCAAGAACTCCCACCAGCGTGAAAGGTAGACCTGGCATTTTTCGAAAAAACCAAGTTGATTGGCCGGATAGGCCCGCACCACCTCGGCCAGGCTGAGCACTTTTTGCTGCCCATCGACCGTACCCATATGGATTTTGTACTGATCCATCTCCTGGTTCAGGGCAAAAATTTGCTCATTGATTTCCTGAAACAGCGCCTGCCCCATGCGCTGTTCCTCGAAAAAGACATCAACAGCCTCCATGTAGGTATCTGTTGGGCGACCCACTTCCGCTTCAACACGACGCAAGGCTTCCCGCGCCTCGGCGATTTCTGTCTCTGTACCCCCGGCGCGAAAGCGATTGAGGTTGTCAAAGGCAGCCACCCAGGTAACTGGTGGGTTTTCCTGTAGAGCGACGCGGCGGAGTTCCAACCGGGCATTTTCCAGGATGCGGTTCGCTCGGCCCAACGCATGGATTTCCAACGAACGGCGCTCATGCCAAAGTCGACGGACCTCGGCATGGTATTGCTCAAAACGCTCCCAAACGCTTTCCGGAGTATCCGCGACGATATCCCCCCCTACCTCAAAGGCCTCCGGCATACCATAGAAGCGCCCCCAGGTCATGCGCTCCACCACAATCGCCCACGTCGGCTGGGCCTCCTGATCACGTTCGATATCGAATTCATTCAGCCAGGTGAAATGGGTCCCGGTGAGATCGAAGTTCGCTGTACGGAGCAAAATCCGGTTCGCCAGGCCATCATCCTCATCTAGCTTTGCCTGGACTACATTACGCTGTGCATCTGGCAGGTTATTGAGCAATGTTTCGCTGGGGGTAAAACGCTCCTGACGAAACATCTCGCCCATATAGGGTTGACCATCATGATCCTGAAAAGCATAAACCGGCCCCGGCCAAAAGGTAACCGATCCGTTGTAGAGAACGATTCCCAACAGGCCGAGGATCATGAATATAGCCAAACTCAAGGCCCCGCCCGTCAACCAGACCCAGGCTTCACCTTGGGCCATGTGCGAATTGATGGCTTTTGATTGGCGACGACGTCTACTTACAGAGTTGGTACTTACATTACTGTCTTGCACTGTATTCACTTTCGTCGAATCGGAACTGCTCCTGCTTCCTTTATCGTTCATGTCCAGACTCATAATTCAAACGCTCGCTTCCTGAATCGTTGCCGCACAATTTCCGCAATAGTATTCAGTGCAAAGGTGATCAAAAATAAGGTCAGGGCCGCAAGAAAGAGCAGGCGGTAGTTCGTACCGTTTTTCACCGCCTCGGAAAGTTCCACGGCAATATTCGCCGAGAGAGTGCGGAACCCGTTGAACATGTTCCACTCCATCAAGGGCGTGTTCCCCGCAGCCATCAATACAATCATGGTTTCCCCGACTGCCCGTCCGAAGCCGACCATAATCGCCGAGAAGAGGCCGCTCATGGCTGTCGGAATGATGATGCGAATGGCGGTCTGCCACGGCGTCGCCCCGGCCCCCAGGGATCCGGAGCGCAAATGATCCGGCACGGCAGAGAGGGCGTCTTCCGCGATGGTATAGATGATGGGAATCACCGCAAAGCCCATGACAAAACCGACTATCAGGGCGTTACGCTGGGCATAGGGGCCAATATAACTGCCGCGCGGGTCCCAGCCTAGCCCATGTAGCATCCAGGAAATACCCAATGCCAACAGCACGGCGCAGAGTGTGCCTACCAGAAACTTAAGGAGATTAATCAGGGCGACCGGGAGCGAGGTCAACTCGGTACAGCGACTACGCAAGGCAGGATTCCACCAAGTCATATTCACATAGACCATGGCCACGGCTGACAGTGGCATCATGAGAATCATCCAGCCGCCGACAGCATTTTGAAATTGCTGCCCAGCCTCGGGATTGCCGGGGTTATAGGTCCAGTTCAACCAGCCGCGCAAATCCCCAGCAAAGAGAAGGCGCTCCATGTAAGGCCCAGTGATATAGGCCAGGTAGCCCGCTACAGGCAACACTGCCATCATGACAAGCAGGCGATAGGACTTCAACCGACCATACAAGGTATAGGGAAGTAACTGCCATAACGCCGCCACACACAACAATATAAATGGAACCCAAAAAAATGAAAGCAGTATCCCGGGGACGGCCCGTTCCGCTACCGGCGCGATGACCAATGCCGCCAGAAATCCCAGCACCACACTCGGCAGGCTTGCCATAACTTCGATGGTCGGCTTTACACGGGCCTTGATGCGTGGGCTCAGGAATTCACTGGTGTAGACCGCCGCCAACAGGGCGATCGGCACGGCAAAGATCATGGTGTAGAAGGTAGCTTTCAAGGTGCCGAATATCAAAGGCATCAGTCCATACTTCGGCTCAAATTCATCGCTGCCGCTGGAGGACTGCCATATATGTTCGGGATTCTCAAAACCTTCATATTGCACCTTGCCGAAGATAGCGCGTAGATTGGTCTGAGGATGGGGGAAGTCCAATTTCCAGCGGGCAAAGCCGTATTCAGAACCAGCCAATAACGCATCATCACGTGGTGATAGCGCGAGTGCGCGTACCGGGCGGGTTACGTCAAAGGCAGAAAACTCATTTAGCATGCGGTTGCTGGTGATGTAAAGAAGTCGCACCTGCCCCCCGGCATAACCCGCAGCCAGCATCCGGGTGCGGGCAGAGGCGGCAAAAGATATTACGGGTCCCATTTTTGACTCTGCAGGAAATTCAAGCGCCTTCACATAGCGAGAACCATCCGGCGTGCCTGGGTTCTCTTCGGGACGCACCCGAAACCAGGTATGGATTGTCCCGGCGCTGTCCCCGATTACCAGGGTCATTTTACCAATCAGGTGACCGACCTGACTGATTTCGTGCGTTGGATCATCTAGCAGCATAAACTCTTCTGCGAATACCGGATTGTTCCGGTCGCGGGTGTCGAAACGCTGCACATAGCCATCCTCCCAGATAAGCAAGACCGTATCTGCCCGTCCCTCAATTCGCAAAAATTCCGGAAGTCCGCGTCCATCCGAAAAGTCCAGGGCCAACTCACTGCCCTGTAATGTAACGGTTTCTTCCCGGGTCATCAGGTTCCGCGTGCGCCGAACGCTATTGATCCGGAAGGTTCCATCTTCCGTCATGGTGGCAAAAATGGGACCACTAGAGAGTGCGGTGAAGTCAATAAGCGCAACTCCCTGCGCCTCGTCCAGCGTAATTGGGTCTTCAAGCTCGACTTCCAGACTTTGCAGCCGAAATTGCCCCCGGGGCGTCAACTGAACGACACCGCCTCGATAGGCTGCAAAATCCCGGCTTTCCATTGCATGGTGTTCCGGTGCTACTTCATCCAAAGCGAGAAAGGTGGTTGAAAAATTAATCCTGCCAAATTGAATCTGCCCATTGGGAAAACCAAAGGCAACATGTCCTTCCGATACGGCGAAGGCATGGCTGATAGGCAAATTCTCTGCATCAAATAACTGGCGTTCCTCCAAGACATCGCCATTGTCGAGACGAAATACCTCCAGCATGCCATCCGCATAGAGGCTGTAACCCAGGAGGTTATATTCATCCATGGCGGTATGGATAGGCGGCACATGCTCAGAAGTTGCCGCATGTTCTGTGTGGATTTCATTGTCCGCCTGCACGGTACCCGGCATGAACAATGGCGCCACCACCGAAACCAGGAAGACACACACCAAGGTAATGGCGATGATAGTACCCACACCCGCGATGCTGATCATAAGGCGCGCCACCTGATCCGCTACTTTAACGCGCCACTGTGTTTTGCGCTGCCGTTTCCAGCCTGTGAATTGTTTTTCTGCCATGCCTTCCCCAAGTCCTTCCACCCATGCAATTAATCCAAGGGGATACAGGGGATGATGCTTAAGGCATACCAACCCCTGTATCCAATATCACTACACAGACATATTAATATGGATAAGTAGAAATCAACTACTCCGTGATGCTGACTTTTGCCATTTCTTCCTCGGCAATGGCAAACGGCACGGGATAGTATCCGTCGCGCACGACATCTTCCTGGCCTTGGCGGCTGAAGACATACTTAACAAACTCCCTGCGTAAGGGGTCCAGGTTACTACCGGGTTGGTAATTGATGTAGACATAAAGAAACCGGGCCAGGGGATACAAACCGGTGTAGGCGTTCTCGGGGGTGGGCTCCACCATCGGCTCGCCGACACCTAAAGCAATCGGAATCGCCGTTACATCGGCAGTCATATAACCGATGCCGCTGTATCCAATGGCATAGCGGTCCGAAGCAACCCCCTGCACCACGGAAGCGCTGCCGGGCTGCTCACGCACCTCATCTTTGAAGTCCCCGCCAAAGAGCGCCACATCCTTGAAGAAACCATAGGTGCCGGAAGCCGAGTTGCGTCCGTAAATACCAATGGGCTGATCCGCCCACTCGCCTTCCATGCCCAGATCGCCCCACGTCTGGATGTCGCTTTCCAGACCACCCCGACGGGTCTGTGAAAAGATGGCGTCGATTTCCTGCAGGGTAAGGCCCCGCTCGACAATCGGGTTGTCCTTGTTTACATAGACTGCCAGCATGTCGATGCTGGTGCTCAGCGCCGTGGGCTTGTAACCGTAGCGCTCCTCAAACTCGTCTTCCTCCGAGCTGCGCATGGCACGGCTCATCTGCCCCAACTGGGCGGCGCCTTCAATCAGCGCTGGCGGCGCCGTGGAGGAGCCTTTGCCCTCAATCTCAATCTGTACATTCGGGTAGAAAGCCAGAAAGCCTTCCGCCCAGAGGGCCATCATGTTGTTCATGGAATCGGAGCCCATGCTCTTGATGTTGCCCGACACCCCTTGCACCGGGGCGTAGTCTTCAAAACCAGGGTCCACCTCTACCTGCGCCGGCACGCTGAGTGCTGGCAGCAATAACAAGCCTCCGATAACTAATCCCTGTACTGAATTGCGCAAAGTACCCACGGTTCACTTCCTTTCTCTTGCGATCGGTTCAATTTGTCATCCAGAATTTGAAGTCAGGCATAATTGAAATACCTGTCCTCAGGACAGCCAAATTGTAAGCGGGCAACGTTAGGGTTTGATTAGGATACGGTGATAATTCCACAAATAATCACCCACAACCTGGGTGGTCATGGGTGATTATTACAGTCTCGCTACGATCAGGACTTGCCAGACGTTGTGTTTCAGCAAGCCATTGTTAGGCTTGATTAGAAATTCACCTGGAAGCGGGTGCTGAAGGCGTTCAGACTGAGTCCCCGAGCACGGAATACCCAGTTATTGGCACTGTAGTAGAAATCCCGATCGACCTGGGTGTGCATGTAATTAAACATAATCCGCGCATTGGGATTCAGGTACCAGTTCAGGCCCAGGGTGATGGTGTCTTCAGAACCGCCCTGGATGCCCCGGTGTCCGCCGTCATTCAGGTCCAGCTCGGAATAGCGCAGCGCCAGCTCTAAGGCGCCCAATCCTCGGTCTTCTCCACTGAGTTTGAAGTTATTCCTTGGTTTAATCCCGCCGAAGGTACCCGCAGCGCGACTGTAACTCCGGTTTTCTCCAGTCATCACCCAACTGCCCAGCACGTACCAGCCGTCCATCTCACGCTTGCCCAGGAAGTCCGTGTCCACCTCCGACATCATGTATTCCGCTTGCAAAGAGAACGGCCCATATACCCCGGCAGCCTCCAGGCCCAGGCGTTGTTCCTTGTCAGCAGCGATCAACCCCGTATCCAAAAAGCGTGGTGTAAGCCGGGCCTCGGGACGCACGTTCACACGGTACTCTCCATCCAGCTTCCGGTAGCTGTAGGCCAGCCCCAGGTGCAACAATTGTCTGCCCTCTTCGGCGTACCAGGGCAAACCAGTGACCCGCGCGGCAACAGTATACTTTCCATCACGGGCATGGTTGCCGTAGTCGTTGCTGTCCCGAAATACCCCAACGAAACCGGCCAGGCGATCCTCCAGGAAGCGATTGTGCACCATGACCCCGGTACTACGCGAAGGTGCGAAGACACTGGTCGGCTGAGAACGCTCAATAAACGGGATGTTATTCGAGCTGATCAACTCCTCCATTCCAAATGGCTCTTTGAATTGCCCTATCCGTATGTTGCCCACCCCGGGCAATTCCGCGAGCTCCATGTAGACATCCCGAAAATCGGCGTCGCCACCGGCAAAGTCATACTGCGCCGTAAAACGCAGGTGCTCACCGACTTCACCGGACATATAGAGCCGCGCACGACGAAACAATACCCCATCATCGATATTGCCCAGGCTGCGATGCAGGTCCCGACTTTCATCGAACCAGTACCAGTCGTTGTGAATCCGACCACCGATACGAAGCCGGACCTGCTCATCCATGGTCTCAAAGCGCAGTCCGTCGCTCCAGTAGGCCCGAAAATCATTCCCCGCAGGGGTGGCCTGGGTGATGATGGAAGATTCTACCGCTTCGATCCGTGCTTCCAGGGCAGCATCCGTATCTGCATACGGCTGCCCGTCCAGACGACGCTCCAGATCTTCAACTCGTTCCTGTAGGGACTGGATATGATCAATCAACTCGGCCTCTCTGGCATTGATCTCCCCGATCTCTGCTGCATACAATACGCTTGTCCAACTTAACAGCAAGCTTAAAAGACCACACCTGATTATTGAAACACAACACCACATTTGTTTTCCCCCTCGATTAAAACAATATTAGCTAAGCACACTGGCCTTGGAACAAATCGGTTCCAAAACTGAAAAATTATTGCAGCTAAATTTTTATAATTGATTAGGCTATTGTTAAATTTTGATAAAATATGGGCCATTTTACTTTTTTGCCGTACTTGCCTACAACAGCTGAAAAAAGATCCACATCTCCTACCGGCAGTTGAAACAAGGCGTCAACCAAGCATTTTGGTGATAAAAAGCATATTTTTCACGCAACGCTAACACAACCAAAACAAAGCGCCTATAAAATTTCAAATTATTAAAATCATTTTCCCGGCGTTGTCCGCAGTTTAGCCTCCTTACAGTAGCGAATAATTCCGGTAATACATTCCAGCCAATGAAAGGTTTGTCGGCAACATGTCCATCCATCTTGAACGTGCAATCCAACTGCTGAAGAAAAAGATCACGACTGTCGGCACCCATGCGGAAGAAGCCGTCCGTGATGTGACCCGGGCGCTTGAAGAAAAAGACGCCGCGCTGGCGCAACAGATCTGCGACAACGACGATCTCATCGACGAACTCGAGGTGGAAATCGAGGAAGAGTGCCTGAAAATTTTGGCCCTGTACCAGCCGGTAGCCACGGATTTGCGGTTTATCATCGCCGTCTTAAAGATTAACAATGATCTGGAACGCATCGGCGATCTGGCAGTGAATATCGCTGAACGCGCCCTCTATCTGGCGACGCAAAAGTCGGCCAAGGTTCAATTCGACTTTCACAGTATGGCCCAAACGACCCAGTTAATGCTGAGCAAGGCGCTGGATGCATTGGTGAATGTGGACGTTCATACGGCCCGACAGGTATGCGCCATGGACGATGAAGTCGACACGATGAACCGGGAAATGTATCTTCTGGTACAGGAGGGCGGTCAGGCCCATCCAGAGCAGTTAGAAATGCTCATCCACATGCTGAGCATCTCCCGGCACCTGGAACGCATCGCGGATCTGGCCACAAACATCGCAGAGGATGTTATCTACATGGCGCGGGGCGAGATCGTACGGCATCGACTGGAAGACTACCTGGGATAAGCAGGGATAAGCAGGGATAAGCAGGGATAAGCAGGGATAAACAAGGATTATCAGGGCTCCTTGGGGATATCCTTTTCGGAAATGGCGCTTGGATTTTGAAGGCAACGGGCCGACTGAATGCAAGAAAAGCCCCACTTCCGCCGTAAACCGTCCACGCCTTCCAAGGCGCGCTCCCATTTGTTGATTTGCAATGGATCAAATAGACGCATCTGTTGTTGGTTCGGCGACAACATCCCCAGCCCGGCTCCGATCAGACGCACGGGCGCAGATCGCCCTCTGGCCTTTGGGATGAGGCTTCGCAGGGCCTCCTGGATCAATGTATCCACCGCCGTGGGCTCGCTGAGGCTGTGGTTATATACATGCGTGTCAAAATCATGAAAACGTATTTTGAGAAATACGCGGCGCGCAAGCAGCTTCTCTTCCCGTAAGGCGTAGGCGCATCGTTCTGCCAGGTAGTAAAGCACCTGCTCGACACGTTCCCAATCCCGCTCATCCTGCTTGAAGGTAGTCTCCCTGCTGATGGACTTGGGTGTGCGGCTGACGATGACCTGCGAATTGGACATGCCGGCGGCGGCCTGCTGTAAACTTCGGGCTGTCTCCTCTCCAAAGCGCCCCCGCAACCGGTTCAACGGACAGCTCGCCAACTCCCCCAGGCAACGCAAGCCCAGGGTCTCCAGGTTCTCACAGGTGCGCGCGCCAATGCCCGGCAGCTTACGCAAGGGCATGGGCGCAAAAAAAGCGGCTTCTCCGCCTTCCGGTATCGCAATATAGCCATCCGGCTTGGCATGGTCCGACCCCACCTTCGCCACCAGCTTGTTGGAGGCAATGGCGATGGTGCAGGGGAGTCCGGTGCGTTCCAGGATTTGCGACTTTATTCTTTGAGCAATGGCCTCGTCCCCGCCAAAAAGACGCAGCGAACCGGTAATGTCCAGGTAGGCCTCATCTATCGACGCCATCTGCACCTTTGGGGTAATACTTTCAAGCACCTGCTTTACCTGAAATGACGCTTCCTGATAACGGTGAAAATTGCCCCGCATGAAAATCCCATGGGGACAACGGCGAATCGCTTCGCTCAAGGGCATGGCCGAGTGCACGCCAAACTTGCGGGCGGCATAGGAGGCTGTGGACACCACTCCGCGCCGGGAGTTGCGATCCCCCCCGATAATCAAGGGTTTACCGCGCAAGTCCGGATTGTGCACCTCTTCCACCGAAGCGAAAAAGGCGTCCATATCGATATGCATGATGCGCCGAGCCATATTCTCCTCTGCTCCAACCAATACTGATTATATTTTCAGTATAGCCTGATCCGTTTCTGTGTTGCAAACCACAAGAACGCCCGGATTACAAAGTCCTACCCTGCATCAGGTAAAATGACGCTTTAGGACTGTATACCGCCAAGTTTACTTCAGCGGAGATACAGGACTTTCGGGGAGTATGCGCTTGTATAGCACGCTGTTCAAAGATCATAAATTCATCGCCAAGCTGTATTTTGGCACAGCGCTGGGTATGTTGCTGCTGGGATTTGGTATCGCCCTGATCATGCGCTGGCAATTGGCGTATCCCGGCTCCCCTTTGCCTGTGCTGGGACATTGGCTGGACCCCAACCATGCCTGGATGCCGGGCGGCGTCCTGCAACCGGAGTTTTACAACCAGCTCGTTGCCATGCACGGCAGCATCATGGTCTTTTTTGCCGTGGTCCCCATCCTGCTCGGCGGCTTCGGCAACTATCTGGTGCCATTGATGCTTGGCGCGCCCAACCTGGCGTTTCCGAGATTGGCGTTCCTGGGCTATCTCAGCTACCTGACAGGCGCGCTCACGGTGCTAACGAGCTTTTTCACCCGGGGCGGCCCGGCATCTGCCGGATGGACGAGCTATCCCCCACTCTCAGTTCTCGACTCTCCGGGGCAAAGCTTCTGGCTGGCAGGCATGCTGCTGGTCTACCTGTCTTCTCTGGCGATCAGCGTCAATCTGCTGGTGAGTATTGTGCAGCTTCGCGCCCCCGGCATGCATTTCATGCGCCTGCCCTATTTCGTCTGGTCGCAGGGGGTGGCGGCCTTTCTGCTGCTGCTCTCCTTCCCCTCCCTGGCGGCGGCCTCGCTGTTGCAATGGATGGACCGCGCCACGGGTAGCAGCTTTTTCTTGCCCTCGGGCCTCGTCATGGGCGGAGAAACCGTGGAGGCGGCGGGCGGCGGAAGCGCTCTACTCTGGCAGCATTTGTTCTGGTTCCTGGCGCACCCGGAAGTGTATGTGCTGCTACTACCCGCCCTGGGCATCATCGCGGAAATCATCCCCAACAACGCCCGACGTCCCCTGTGGGGCTACCGAGGCATGGTCTACGCCACCCTCTTCCTCGGGCTGATGTCCTTTCTGGTCTGGGCGCATCACATGTACCTGACGAACATGGGCGCGGTGCTAAGCCGCTTCTTCCAGGTCACCACCACCATCATCTCCGTACCTTCCATCGTGATCGGCTCGTCGCTGGTGGTCACCCTGTGGGGCGGGGCCATTCGCTTCACGCCGCCCATGCTCTTCGCCCTGGCTTTTTTGCCTCTTTTTGCCATTGGCGGACTGACCGGCCTGCCCCTGGCGCTGCCCAGCACGAACATCGTCCTGCATGACACCTTCTATGTCGTGGGACATTTTCATTACATCGTTGTGGGCGGCACCCTCTTTGCCGTGTTCGCCGGCATTTATTACTGGTTCCCCAAAGTGACCGGCAAGCGCATGAGCACCCTATTGGCGCATCTTCATTTCTGGCCTTCCCTGCTCCTGGTCAACGGCATCTTCTTCCATATGCTCCTGCAGGGCATGGCCGGCGTGCCTCGCCGCATGTACGACGGCGGCATCACCTACGCCCATGGCCAGGAGATGGCGCACCTCCATGGCATCGTCACGATCTCGGCCTACCTCTTCGCCCTGGCCCAGCTACCCTTTATCATCAATCTCATCTGGAGCCGCTACCGGGGACGTCCCGCCGGCAAGAATCCCTGGCATGGCGTGACGCTGGAGTGGAGCGCCCCAAGTCCGCCGCTGCGTCACGGCAATTTCCGACACCCCGTCCAGGTCCATCGCGGTCCCTCGGAATACAGCGTACCGAGATCGCAGCAAGACTTCAGCCCACAGCACGAGGGGGATGGTCCATGAGGCGCCGACACCTCCCGCATGACATTCATCCCCGCCGGGACACCGGGCAATACAATGCACGGCTGGGCCTGTGGCTGACGCTCGCATCGCTGGTCATGTTCCTCGCCGCGCTCTACTCCGCCTACGCCATGCTGCGATACAACACGGATAACTGGGCGGCATTTCGGGTAACACTCTCCCCGGGTTGGGGACTGGTGGGGCTTGTGTTTCAGTGCGCCATTGCGATGCTGATGCCCTGGGGATGGCGGCAGGCGTGCGATGGGCGGTTCTGGATGGCATGGAGTGGTCTGGGTATCTGTCTGTTGCTTGGCTTGCTGGCCCTGGGCAATTTCAGTCGCCAAATGTATGGCCTGGCGCAAGATGGGCTTGCTCCGGCCCGGCACAATTTCTACGCCCTGTTTCATCTATTCACGGGGGTGCAGATGCTCTTCATCGGCATCGGCATGTTCTTTTGCGTGGTCTATCTTCTTTCTCCGGGGAACAAGCAGTACCGTTTGCGCAACCGCATGGAATGCCTGGGTATTTACCTCCACTTTGTTGCGGCGGCCGGCGGCCTCCATTTCACGCTGTTTTACGTGCTGTAGGGGATAGCAACGCTCAACAAATGCGCGGCAACTGCTCCCCGCTCATCATGTCCAGAATCCGGTCCACGCCAATGCTGCTTTCCAGGATCACTCGGCTAGGTTGTTGCATCTCAATCTGGCCTATCAGGCAAGGAGCGGCGTATTCGTCCGCCCGGTGTTTTTCGAGAACCGTCAGGGCAGTGTCGACATGCGCCGCAGGGGTCAACAAAATAAAGCGCCCTTCGTTCGCCACATAAAGCGGATCAAGCCCCAGCAATTCACAAAGCCCCTGGACTTCCGGGTGAACCGGGATAGCGATCTCCCGCAGACGCATGCCACAGCCGACCGCTGCGGCCAGCTCATTCACGGCGCTGCTCAGGCCGCCCCGGGTCAGGTCCCGCATCCAGTGCAGCTCCACCCCCGCCGCACGCATATCCGCTACCACAGGCGCCAGGTTACAGGTATCACTGGCGAAACCGAGGGAATCGGTCAGGTTTTCACGCACCGCCATCACGGCCAGTCCATGCCGTCCAATGTCGCCGCTGAGCAGGATACAATCGCCCTCCTCCACCGACGCCGCACCCGGAGCCGCCATATCGTGGTAGACGCCAATGCCGGTGGTGTTGATAAACACCCCGTCCCCGTGTCCTCGCTCCACCACCTTGGTGTCGCCGGCTACAATCTGCACCCCGGCCTCCCGGGCGGCATCGGCCATGCTTTTAACAATACGCTCCAATACCCGCAGTTCCAGCCCCTCCTCCAGGATGAATCCAGCCGTCAGGTATTTGGGCGTGGCCCCCATCATGGCCAGATCATTTACCGTGCCATGTACGGCCAGGACACCAATATCACCGCCGGGAAACTCCAGGGGACGCACTACAAACGAGTCCGTGCTGACAGCCACCCGATCGCTGCCTTCCAACGACAAGACCGCGGCATCGTTCATGGCGGCGAGGGCGTCATTGCCATAGGCCTGGAGAAAAATCTGTTGAATCAGACGCTGCGTCATCAGCCCCCCACCGCCGTGGGCAATGGTGATGTACGCCGCGCCTTCCCGGGGACGTGGACAACTCCAGGTCATACTGCTTTTTTCTTCCACCATCATCAGTTACCCTTCCGTGTTCAACGCCTCGGTCCTGCGGTACCGGTAATAGGCGGCGCAGGCGCCTTCACTGGAAACCATCGGCGCCCCCAGGGGAGCTTCCGGCGTACAGCTCACACCGAACGCTGGGCATTCATGGGGCGTGATAAAGCCCTGAAGCACCTCGGCCGCCCGGCAGGGGTTCGCAGCCGCTGGCTCGGGAGTCGGTATCTCGAAGCGCTGCGCCGCGTCGTGGGCGCCATAACGCGATCGTAAACGCAGTCCACTCCGCGGAATCGTGCCCATCCCCCGCCACTCCTGATCGGTTACTTCAAAAACTGTTTCCACCAGGCGCCAGGCCTGCTGGTTACCCTCACGCTGCACCGAACGGGTGTAGGCATTTTGCACAGAGGCCACGCCTGCTTCCAGTTGCTCGACACAGTGCAACACCCCGGAGAGGATATCGACCGGCTCAAACCCGGTGACCACGATAGGGGTCTTATACTGCTCGCAGAGGGCTTCGTACCCGGCGTAGCCGGTGATGGTGCAGACATGCCCCGCGGCGAGAAAGCCTTCAATACGGCAATCCGGATGCTTCAGGATGGTTTCCATGGCCGGACGAACAAGGACATGCGTGCTGAGGATGGCGAAGTTCGATATACCCTGTTGATCCGCCTGGTACACCGCCAGTGCATTGGCGGGCGCGGTCGTTTCAAAGCCGACAGCAAAAAACACATACTGTTTCGTCGGGTCGGCCTGGGCCAACTTCACGGCGTCCAGTGGTGAATAGACCATGCGCACCTGCCCCCCCTGCGCCCGCGCCTCCAGCAGGCTTTGTCGGCTACCCGGCACGCGCATCATGTCCCCGAAGGTGCAGAGCACGACATCTGGCATTTGGGCCAACGCAATAGCCTGGTCGATCATGGCCACCGGCGTCACACACACCGGACAACCCGGACCGTGTACAAGGGTGACGGTCTTCTCCAGCAGTGCATCGATGCCAAAGCGCAGAATAGCATGGGTCTGGCCGCCGCAGACTTCCATCAGGGTATGGCGTCGGGTTGCGCTTTGGTGGATTTTGGCGACCAGCTTGTCGACCAATGCCCGGTCCCGGTATTCCTCCAAGTACTTCATGACTGACCGCCCGTCTCGGGGGCATCCCCCGTCACTTCCAGCATGTCCTCCTCATCGGAGAGGTCCAGTTGGGCAATACTCTCCAGCACCCGCGCCGCCTCGGCTTCATCCACCTTGCTGATGGCAATGCCCGCATGCACGAGCACATAGCTGCCTACCTCCGCCTCGGGCACCGTACTGAGCGCTACGTCCCGCAAGGCTCCGCCAAAGGACACTTTCCCCGTGCGCAAGATCGGCTCACTCTCGTCTATTGAAATCACTTTACCGGGAATCGCCAGACACATGCTTCGTCTCCTTCAATGTTCGTGCCGATGTCATTGGACCACTCTGGGCATGGAGCGCAAAGGCGGCCTGTCCCACGGCAATGCCCCCATCATTTGGAGGAATCCACCGGTGAGTATAGACCTGATGCTCCCCGGACTTGGCCAATTTCGTTTCGCATAGTCGGGAAAGCAACGTATTCTGGAAACAGCCTCCGGTCAACACGACTTGCGATTCTCCCAATGCGACAGCCAATTGCAGCACGGAATCCGCCAAGGCGACATGAAAAGCATAGGCCACTTGGGGCGCCTCATTCACGGCGTCCATGTGAAGCAGCGCCCGCACCAACGGTCGCCAGTCCCATTGCCAGGGGGATGTTACAGCGTTG
>SKJD01000308.1 GCA_007116095.1 Candidatus Hydrogenedentota bacterium | reverse complement strand
GTGCATACTGCCGACCTCATCCGCTATCTGACGGACATGGAAGTGGTCGAGATTTCCGCCTTTGCCGATTGCCTCGAAAAGCCCGACGCCGATGTGGAAGATAATTTTTCCTCCTGTATCCGCTTTGAAAACGGCGCCCTGGGCACGCTGGCCGCCTCCTGGACGATTAAGGCCGCCGGAGCCAATTTCACCAATATCCACTGTGAAAACGGCATGTTGCGCATCGACAATACCCAGCCGTCGCGACGGATCGTGGCGAATCTGGTGAATCCACAGTGTGAGATTGTCTTTGACGAGCCCGGCCCCCTCGTGGAGTACGAAGGCTCCTGGGGCGTGGACGTCGGCGGCGCCTTCATTCGGGCGGTGCTGGGACTGGAAACGCCGTTCTGTAGTGGTGTGGAGGGCATGAAATCCCTGGCGATCATTCTCGCCGCGGAAGAGTCCGCCAATACCGGCAAACGTATTACCCTGAAGGTTTAATTAACATTGCACCAGGAAAGCAAGTCATTGGAAACCCGGCAGATAGCGGTGGCGCTCGGTGAGCGCAGCTATCCCATCATAATTGGGCAGGATATTCTGGAATTGGCTCCGGGGCTGATCCAGGCCGCCGGTATTCGGGGCCGTATCGGCCTTATCACGGACGACAACGTGGCCCCGCTCTACGCGGACCGGGTGCGTGAGATTATCCAGGATGCTGGCTATAGCGTCGCGCAGCATGTCCTGCCCGCTGGCGAGTCGCAAAAGCGCCTGGCGCGTATTGAAGATATCTGCGGTGCTTTACTGGAGGCGGGGCTGGACCGCGCCAGCATGATTGTGGCCCTCGGTGGCGGGGTGGTCGGCGACATTGCCGGCTTCGCCGCCGGGGTCTTCATGCGGGGTATCCCGTTTTTACAGATACCGACAACCATCGTTGCGCAAGTCGACTCCAGCGTCGGCGGCAAGACGGGGGTGAACCACCCCCTGAGCAAGAACAGCATTGGCGTCTTTCACCAACCGGAAGCGGTGTTGATCGACATGCAGTTGCTGGAAAGCTTGCCGGATCGGGAATTGCGCGCAGGCATGGCCGAGGTCATCAAGCATGGTGTTATCGCCGATGCGGAACTCTTCGACCATGTGGTTGCCCAGGCCGATGCGATTCTTCGCAAAGACCTGACCCAATTGCAGATGCCGGTGGCGCGTTCCTGCGAAATCAAGGCGGCCATTGTGGCCGAGGACGAAAAAGAACAGGGACTCCGGGCGAATTTGAACTATGGCCACACCTTTGGCCATGCAATTGAGGCCGTTTCAGGCTATGACACCTTCCTGCATGGTGAAGCCATCGCCTTGGGGATGTGTGCCGCCAGCGCTCTGGGACGCGCCTTGGGGCTGGTGGATGACGCCTTTGTCGCGGCGCAGCGGGACTGTATCGCGGCCTACGGACTGCCGACCCGCTGGCCGGAGCTGCCGCTGGAGGCGACCCTGGACGCCATGACCCGCGACAAGAAAGCCCGGGCCGGCAAGTTGAAGTTGATCGTGCCCACACGCATCGGCGCTGTCGTTCAGCGCAGTGATATTACCCGGGAACAAATGGCCGAAGCACTGGAACATATTCGACAATAATGGCGTCGCACAATACGCCGACGTCGGATAAAGCGAAGGAGATTGGATATGGTCTTTGGGGGCGAAACGGCCGAAAGCTATTACGACGAAGGCGTGACCGCGGCGCTGAAAGGCGATGTCGAGCAGGCGGTACATTTTTTTCAGCGTACGATTGAGATGGACCCCCGCTTTTTGGCGGCCTATCATCAACTTGGGCGCTGCTATGCGCGTCTGGGACGCCTGGACGAGGCCATTGATCTCTTTGTTCGGGTGATAAAGGAAAAGCCCAATCAGCTTCCCCTCCGCATCGACCTGGGGAATGCCCTGCTGGAGTCGGGTAAGCTGCGTGAAGCGGAACAGATTTTCAATGAGGTCCTGACGGTAAAGCCTGATCATCAGCGCGCCCAACTGGGCCTGGCGCAGAGTGCTTATCACCAGGAGCGTTGGGAAGAGGCCATGCGCATGGCGCGGGCCGCCAGTATGATGGGACAACCACATTTTTCCACGCTCTACCTGTTGGGACGATCTGCCCTGCTGGCCGGGCATCATGTTATCGCCGAGGAAGCGTTGAAGTCGGCCTCGCACCAGGTCGATCAAATGATCGAAACGAGCCCCGATCACCCCGAAGGCTATTTCTTGCGTGGTGAAATTCTGTTCATGCACAAGAAATTCGCCGAGGCGCGGGACGCTTTCGACGCGGCGATGAACCGGGCGAAGCCAAAAATTCAATACGTGGCCTATGGCGAGCATTTCGGCCTTCTAGAAATTCTGGCGCGGCTGGGTACTTGTTATCAGCACATGGGGGCGCAGGAACAAGCCAAAACGATGGGAGAGCGCATCCTCACCCTGGACCCCGCGAACAAGGCCGGCCTGCGGCTTGCGGGGAAAGCAGCCGATACGCCAGAAAGCTGAGCACCCAATCCGTTTCCGGAACGCCGAACATGGGGCTGCTTGGGTGATGTTGAATAGATAAGGGGATGAAGCATGCGGGTATTGATGTTGGACCTGGATACGTTACGGCCGGACCACCTGGGTTGTTACGGCTATCACCGGGATACATCGCCCCACATCGACCGCATCGCCCGGCAGGGGGTGCGCTTTACCAACCACTATTGTTCCGACGCGCCCTGTCTGCCCTCGCGGGCCTCCTGGATCACCGGGCAATTCGGTATCCACTCCGGCGTTGTCGGCCATGGCGGTGTGGCGGCGGACCTGCGCCCTGACGGCATGGCCCGCCAATTCGGCGATTCCCTCCGGGCGGGTCAGGCCTTCACCATGATCTTCCGGCATGCTGGCTACCACACCGCCTCCATCAGCCCCTTTTCCGAGCGGCATGCGGCCTGGTGGTTCAACGCCGGCTTTAATGAAGTCCACAACACGGGCCAGGGCGGCATGGAGTCCGCCGAGACGGTCACGCCCGTGGTGATGGACTGGCTGGACAAGCACGGCAGGGAAGACAACTGGTACCTGCACATCAACTACTGGGACCCGCACACCCCCTACCGCGCCCCGGAAGATTTCGGCAATCCCTTCGCCGATGACCCGCTACCGGAGTGGCTGACCGAAGAGGTGTTTCAGAAGCACCGCCAGCATGTCGGCCCCCACAGCGCCCATGAAATCAACATGTACAACGACGCCACCAACCCAAAGTATCCAAGGCATCCCGGTTCCCTGGAAGACATGGAAGACCTGCGCCGGATGCTGGACGGCTATGACTGTGGTATTCGTTACATGGATGGGCACATCGGCCGGATTATAGAAAGTTTGGAAGCCCTGGGCGTCCTGGAGGACACCGCCATCGTGGTCATGGGCGATCACGGCGAGAACATGGGGGAGCTGGGTATTTACGGGGAACACGGCACGGCGGACCAGGCGACCTGTAACGTGCCGTTGATCATCCGCTGGCCGAGCGGGTTGCATAACGCCGTGGACACGGAATTGCATTACAATCTGGACCTGGCGCCGACCTTCGCGCAGTTACTTGACCAGGAGGCGCATGCCCGGTGGGATGGCCAGAGTTTTGCCGGGGCCATTACGGGAGACGCCTACGAGGCGCGGGATGCGCTGGTGATCAGTCAGTGCGCCCACGTCTGCCAGCGCTCGGTCCGCTTCGGGCCATGGCTGTACATGCGCAGCTACCACGACGGCTACCACCTCTTCCCGAAGGAGATGCTTTTCAATATCGAGGAGGACCCCCACGAACAGCATGATCTCGCCGAAGCCTGTCCGGAGATTTGCCACGAAGGCGCCTGGCGCTTGCTTCACTGGCATGATGCGATGATGGCCACGATGCCCGAGGGTTGTACGACCGACCCGCTCTGGACCGTGATGCAGGAGGGCGGTCCCTTCCATGCGAAGGGATTTTTACCCCGCTACTGCGAGCGCCTGGAAGCCACCGGTCGCGGCGCGGCCGTACCAGAGCTGAAGCGCCGTCATCCGGGCGAGTTCGACTGAGCACACAGCACGGCCCAGAAACGGCGACAGAACATTTGGTGTAGTTCTGACTTTACCGATCTTGTTTATTCATAACGAAGCGTAGGGGCGAACCTTGTGTTCGCCCGCGTGGGTGGGGTTTCCCACCCACGTCATCCCTGCGAAGGGGCATGTAAACAAAACAACAATACAAGGCAACAACCGTTGGGCATACGATCGCCCGACCGCGGAGCGGTCGCAGCTTGTAGCGCGGGGTAAGGCCTGTAGAGGCGAACCTTGTGTTCGCCCACTGGCCGCCACCCCGGGTAAAGGAGCGCCCCCAGCTATGGTCGACCCTGAATGGGTCGCAGCAAGAAAACGGTCCAGTTTTAACGCAAAGGCGCTATGCAGCAAAGAATGTTGATTCAACGTACTGGATTCCTGCCTGCGCAGGAATGACGAAGGTGGCGGCGTTGCTTGGAGTCGGAGTTG
>SKJD01000498.1 GCA_007116095.1 Candidatus Hydrogenedentota bacterium | reverse complement strand
CTTACAGCACGCCTTTGTTACGCCTTGACTGGCCAGCGCTCCACCACGACCACGCCATTCTCCGTCACCCGATGTTGTCGGGCATCCTGTTCCAGGTCGTAGCCTACTATGGCGCCTTCAGGAATGTGTACATTTTTCTCAATTATGGCGCGTCGCACACGCGCCCTTCGGCCAATGGATACGCCGTTGAAAAGGACGGACTCTTCCACATGGGAATAGCTGTTGACGCGCACCTCCGGACCAAGGATGCTTCGCCAGACCATCCCCCCGCTGATGACACAGCCCGGGCTCACTATGGAGTCCAGTGCACAGCCGTAGCGTTCATTCGGCGTGGCGAAGACGAATTTGGCCGGGGGCAACATTGGCAGGTTGGTGCGCAACGGCCAGTTCTTATCGTAGAGGTTGAACTGGGGATTCACCTCGACCAGATCGATATTGGCTTCCCAATAGGCGTCAATCGTCCCCACATCCCGCCAATAGCGCGCCCGTTTTTTGTTTTCGTCCTCGAACTTATAGGTGTAGACCCGGTGAGAATGGATTAATCTCGGGATGATGTCTTTGCCGAAGTCGTGGCTGGAATCCAATTCGGCATCCGCCTTCAGGGCTTCTTTCAGCACCTCGGTCTTGAAAATATAAATCCCCATGGAGGCCAGACACAGCTCTGGATCATCCGGCAAGGGAATCGGCGCTTTGGGCTTTTCCACGAAGTCCAGGGCCTGCCCGGATTCATCCACCTGGAATATACCAAAATTGCTGCCTTCTTCTACCGGGGTTTCTATCGCGGCAATAGTGACATCGGCATCGTTTTCCCGATGAGATCGCAACATCTTGTGATAGTCCATCTTGTAGATATGATCACAGGAAAGCAGCAAAACTTCATCGGGCTTTTCGTATTCGATGCAGAACAAATTCTGAAATACGGCATCCGCCGTCCCCTGGTACCAGTTGTTGTTGATACGCATTTGCGGCGGAACAATGTCTATCGTCTCCCCGAGTTCCCGGTGCATGATATCCCAGGCCATACGCACATGTTTAGCGAGGGAATGCGATTTGTACTGCACCAGGATGTATATTTGACGGCACCCGGAATTGATACAGTTGGAAAGGGTAAAGTCAATAATGCGGTACATCCCCCCGAAGGGCACGGCAGGCTTGGCGCGATTGCGCGTGAGTGGGTGCAGACGTTCCCCCATACCGCCAGCCAGCAAGACCGTCATAACGTTTTTCAAAAATAATATCCTTCTTCCGCTTAAAACTGTTCTGGGAGTAACTTCCGGACACTGACAATGCAATGCATGGGAGGGGCCGCTATTTGCAGCAGGGACATATTACGATTATACCATGCCAATCCGCATGTCCCCTTTTGGCGAAACCGGCCATAAAAACACATCTAACAACATGCAGGCTATGTTGCACTTCCCTTATTGCATCATATCCATGCCGTAGCGCGCCAGATAGAAAAAAGCCAATAAATAGGCCCAGGCCAGCCACAACAGCAAGCCCAGATTTTTGACCATGGGCGCTGTACGCACAAAAAGCTGCTGTACTTTATCCAAGAATTGCCATCCCCGCATGATTGGCGCCGCCATGGCCGCCAGGTCGTGTCGCCACCAAACTCCATTCATATACCAGACGCAAAGGGGCGCAGGGAGGGTTTCACCTCCCTGCGCCCCAATATATTTGCAGTATTCTAAGTCAGATAATTATTCTTCGTCCAGAGGCAGCAGCTCTATTTTCCGGAACTCGGTCGGATGGCTCTCTGCCTGAATGGCAATGTAGCCCTCGGAGATCATGCGTTCGGCGCCCGCTTCAAGGAGGCGGTTACCGTCCCCATCCCGATCGTCCAGTTGCGGCTCGTTGTACTCCAACACGACTTCACCTTCCAGGATGTGGCGGATGACTTCGTTGCCACGCACTTCGACTTCAATGGTCACCCACTGATCGCCGTGGTAGGTCGGGGCGTCGGCATTGTAGCAATGCTGGGTGATCAACTCCCCGTTCATAACCACATGGGTGCCCGGAGAGCAAAGGTTGCCGTTCGACCGGGGATTATCCCCGTCTCCTCCCAAGAGCTGTACTTCAATGGAGACTGGAAAGTCCTGTTCAAGGCGCATGCTTTCCGGGGGCTCACTGTGCAGCATGAGTCCGTTGTTGCGAAACGCCCAACCCGGACCACCTTCCACCTGCTCACCGACAAAGCGGTACTCCACACGCAGCAGGTAATGGGAAAAGCTGTCCTTGTAGAAAAGGTGGCCGAACTCCCCGTTGAAGGTGTCCCATTCGTCGTAAGAGGCCTTCAGAATGCCATCTTCCACCCGGAAAGTATTTTTGTAGTTTACACCCAACTCCTGCCGGCTGAACTTCGGGGTCCAGTCATCCATGTCTTCCCCATTAAACAACTGAATCCATTCGCCTTCCGCTTCGTCCTGCGCCATGGCCGGCAGGGCAAAACCAGCCAAGACCACCAATCCCGATAAGAACAAAGGCATCACCATCGCTTTTCCACACATAGCCTGGAATTTCATTCCGCTTTCCCTCTCTTTCTGTTCCGCTTACATTCTCATTAGGGGCAGTCAAAACAACAGGAAGAACCGACCTTCGCATTGTGGCTACCAAGGGCATCTTAACATGCCGCTCCGGGCAGCGCAAGGTATCGCCGGGGACCCGCCTCAGTTATTAAAAAGCAACGTGAGGGTATACCTCGGGTTGAATCGGATCTGCGTGACGGGAAAAAGACTACTTTCGTCCCGCTGGTGGTTGGTCGGGTCCTGGTACAAGCAGTGCTGCGAAGGGGTGTTCCGTTCCACCTCTAAATTTCGATCATCCGACTGAATAACCACCCCCGGAACCCCGATCAGCAACAGGGTGTACCGCCAATCGGCAGACTGGGGATAAAACTTCAGGCGGAGCATCCCCGGCTCGCCGCTGTAAGCGCCCGCCACGAACAGGTCTCCCCGGCCTTCCTCCCCAATCTGTCCAGCGTAGCCGATATTTACGGGCATACTGGCATATTGTTCATCACCAATAAAGTACCCTGTCAGGGGCAATCCAGCGCCTTGGTCCCGGACCCGCAAAATAAGCTGTCTGGGTACGACAATCCGATAGAATTCGTAGTCACGGGCCTCGCCGGGCCCGGGCACCGGCTCCTTAAAGAGAAACACCTGGCCTTCGTCTAGCCGGTGCAGTTCCAGTGGCAACGGTATATTCAGAAAGAGGTCCGATATATTCTTTTCCCAGGCCCCGGTATCGCCCGGAAATCGTGGGTTGTGGGTAACGCCGCCCGCATCGCCGGCGGGCCGGTAGGTCCAGGCGAAGCAATCCAGCCCGAAGCCCACCAGCGTCCCGCCGTCACGCACCCAGTCCATCACCGTATCAAGCACCTGCTCCGGCCAGAGCATTGGCCCGGAGCTTGGCACAACAAGCACATGGCGATTCTCCAGGCCCCCGTCCAGTATATGCTGCTCGCCTATCACGTCGGGATTGAACAGTTCGCGGGCCCAGTCAAAGCCCCGCACTTCCGGGCCGGGTCCGTTGCTGAGCGCGGCGTCATAGACCCGCGACACATCGTAGTTGTGGTAATGCGGCGGCCGCACCCAACTGCTGCTGTTGCTGTGATAAAACGCAATCGGGTGTGGAGATTCTTTTCGGAGGTCCCGGGTTGGCCGGTACGTTTCCAGGAGGCGTTGCAGGTCCCGCAATCCCTGTGGGACCTGGGTCGGCTGTAATCCGGTATTCAGCAGGTGGCGATAGCTGGAAAAATTGAAGCCCTCAATGCTCGACAGCAACCCCGTAAACACAATCTTCTCGAGCTCAGTGCGGGTGTAGCGGTTACCGTCGTTTTCCACCATCACCTTGTCCCGGCCATAAAGCCGTGCATTGGACCGGGTATAGGCCTGGTCCGCGAGGCTATGGGGGTTGGTCATGTGCAGGGTCAGCCGGGGCAGGTCCCGCAAGCGCGCCAGCAAGGCCGCGCTGTCCGTACCCTGGGTCATGGAACTGTCTCCATGCGAATACTTAAAGGACAGCTCCCATGCCGAGCCTTCCGCCAGCACTTCCATTTCTCCGGCCATGGCCTCGATCATGTAGTCCCGACGCCACTGCATAAAATCGAGCCAGGGCAGGTCCCGATGGACTTCGGCGGTCGCTTCCCGGTCGGGATAAGGCGGGTTGACTTCTTCCCATGCCGCGAAATCTTCGCCCCAGACCCGGTTTAGGGCCGCCAGACAACTGTAACGCTCCTGGAGCCAGTCCCGGAAGGCCTGCTTCCCGAGTTCGCCATAGGCCACCACTTTCAGGTCGCTCCAGTCCAGCCCCATGAAATACTCGACCTCGCCGAAATAGGACGGTGGCGCGACATAGACCCGGCGAATGCGATCATCCTGGCCATAGACCGCTACAAAATCCTCATGGTAGCGCCGCCAGGCCGCGCGAAACTCGGGATCAAAAATATTCTGCCGCACCTCCCACCTTCGTCCGGTCTCATCGATTTCCG
>SKJD01000237.1 GCA_007116095.1 Candidatus Hydrogenedentota bacterium | reverse complement strand
CCGTGCCCCCGAAGATCAACTGCCAGCAGCATATAGCCCACGCCGCGCGCCCGCAGCGCAAATCGCTCCCATGCCTTATGGTTGCTCCCCGGGCGATGTATGAGCAACAACCCCGGCGGCGCCGCATCTGCCTCCGGGCGCCAATGCACCGGCTGGTAAAGCCGGGCATGCAATACATGGGAGGCGCTTTCGCCGTCGGCGACCATGACGGGAATTTCCAGGTTGCGTATGGCATCGCCATCCTGACGGGAACAGGCAGATAGCGCCCCTGTGAACAGCAACAGGGGCGCTATAAGCGCCATCAGTAAAGCCTTCTTCCGCCAAGCAATCGCCGAAAAACGTTGTACCATCGCGTCGAAGGCCTCCTGCCTGGTTTAGCTCGTGCTGAGGTGCTGGCGAATGACATCGATTGGCCGGCCGGGGAAGCCCTCATCCTCGGTGTCTTCGGGGAAGCGTCCGTTGGCCAGTTGGTAGTAGGGCTCGAGTTCGGCGCGCCCTATCCCTCCGGGATCGCCGAAGTGATCCAGCCATTCCTGCGTCAGCGATTCCATGCGGGCTTGCAGTTCAGCGTGTTCAGGCTTGCCGTAGAGGTTATCGAGCTGATAGGGATCGTTCCGCCGATCATAGAGCGCCCGGACCGGCACCTTTTCCAAGGTGACGTTCCCGTCCTCGTTGTGGGCAAAGTGGCTCAGTTCGCCGTAGCCATAGGTCACGTCCCGGGTATAAACCCCGCTCCAAGCCGGGTTGTGGAAGAATAGCGGCACGGAATCCACGGCATCGTCATCCCCTTCCAGAACAGCCTCGGCCAGGTTCTTGCCCTGGCAGGTTTCCGGCGCCTCAATGCCCAAAAGCCCCAGCATGGTGGGCATCATGTCCAGGGAGCCAAACAACAGATCACTCTTGCGGTGTTCGGTTTGCTCCGGCAATTTCATGAGGAAAGGCACCCGCGATGAAGTGTCTTCGGGATGGTCCTTGGCGATGCGGTAACCATAGGAATTCAGGTTGTCCCCATGGTCCGAAGTGAAGACGACAATCGTGTTGTCGTCCAGCCCCCGTTCTTTCAGCTTCTCCATCAGCCAACCGAAGGCGATGTCCACACCGGTGCACATGGCGTAATAACCGTGGTAAGCATGGCGGACGTCTGGGTCTTCCTCCGCACTCGGGCGCAAGGTTATGGCCTCCGGATCGTACATGTCCATGAGTTCCGCTTCGGTATCGTAGCGGAAGACCAAGGTATCCCGGTTCAGGCCGACATCGTGCGGCGGATGCCACGAGACAAAGAGTGCGAAGGGATCTTCGTCCTGCGGACTGCAATCATCGAGAAAGTCCAGCGCCTGCCGGGTCTGGCCGTAGACCTCCCACTCATCGAAGAAGATTTTCTCGTCGTCATCGTTCCAGTAATAACAATGGCCGGGCCGATAGTCGACGTGACAGTTGTTCGTGAGGAAGTAGCCGTCAAAGCCATAACGCATCTTTCCCGCTGGCACCGGACGATCCCGTTCATGTCCCAACAGATGCCACTTACCAACATAACCCGTCCGGTAACCTGCATCCGTCAGCGCATGCCCGAAGTACTTGCCGTTATTCGCAAGCATGGGGATGTCGTTGTGCACCGCGCCGTTGTACAGCGGATGCTGGCCGCTCAAGAGAATGCCCCGGTACGGCGTGCAGACCGGACTCGACGAGACGCAATGCTCGAATTGAATGCCCTGCTGTGCGAAAGCGTCCAGGTTCGGCGTAATGACGTCTTCGTTGCCATAACAGCCCAGGGTGTCCCGCGACTGCTGATCCGTGAAGACGAAGAGCAGGTTGGGGCGCTTGGCGGCCTCCTGACCCGTACTGCTGCCTTGCGTCCCGGCCAAAAGACCAACGCCTGCGGCCGTCGCCACCGCGCCCTGCATGAAATTGCGACGTGAAAGTTCGTTCTGTGCCATGGATTCACCCCATAATCTGTGTTTAGGTTCCTAATCGCCATGCGGACATGCCGCCATGCCCACAACGACATTATATACCCCCGCGCCGGGGGGATGCGAAGGGAGGTGGACAGGGTGGACAGCGTCCACAAGGTCCACTTCGTCCACTCAGTCCATGGATTTGAGTAGCGCGGTGGGGCAGCGCGGGCCCACCCCCTTACGCGGTCTTTTTTGTGGACTTCGTTTTGGGCTTGGGCTTGGCGGGGCTTAGGGCGAGAAGTTTGTCTTTGAGGAAGATGCCGGTGTAGGAGGCGGGATGTTCGGCCAGCGTTTCCGGGGTGCCTTCTGCGATGAGTTCTCCGCCCTGGTCGCCGCCTTCCGGGCCAATGTCGAGAATCCAGTCCGCCGTGCGGATGACATCAAGATTGTGCTCGATAACGATGACCGTGTTGCCATTGTCGGCAAGGCGGTGCAACACCTGCAAGAGTTTGTCCACGTCCAGCGCATGCAGGCCAGTCGTCGGCTCGTCCAGGATGTACAGCGTCTTGCCGGTCTGGCGCTTGGCGAGCTCGGTAGCGAGTTTCACGCGCTGGGCCTCGCCGCCGGAGAGCGTGGTTGCCGCCTGGCCCAGCCGGATGTAGCCCAGGCCGACGTCGTTCAGGGTCACCAATGGCCGGTGGATCGGGGGAATGTTGCGGAAGAAATGCTCCGCATCCTCCACGGTCATGTCCAGCACCTCGGCAATGTTCTTGCCCTTGTAGCGCACCTCCAGCGTGTCGCGGTTGTAACGGGCGCCATGGCAGATGTCGCAGGGCACATAGACATCCGGCAGGAAATGCATTTCAATGGTGATGAGCCCGTTCCCTTCGCAGGCCTCGCAGCGGCCGCCCTTGACGTTGAAGCTGAAGCGACCCGGCTTGTAGCCCCGGGCCTTCGCCTCCTGGGTCTTGCTGAAGATGTCACGGATGGGCGCAAAGAGACCGGTATAGGTGGCGGGGTTTGAGCGCGGGGTCCGGCCGATGGGCGACTGATCGATGTCGATAATCTTGTCGATATGATTCAGCCCCTCGATACGGCGGTGCTTCCCCGGGCGCAGGTGGGCGGAACCGTGCAGGGAACGCATGATCGCCGGGTAGAGGGTCTCATTGATCAGGCTGGACTTGCCCGAGCCAGACACGCCGGTCACACAGATAAAACAACCCAGAGGAAAGGTGACATCAATGTCTTTGAGGTTGTTGTGCGTCGCGCCTCGGATGGTGATCGCCTTGCCGTTGCCCTGGCGGCGTTGCTGTGGATAATAAATCGGCAGGTCGCCAGAGAGATAGCGGCCGGTCAGCGACTGCTTGTTCCGCAAGATTTGCTTCGGCGTGCCCTGCGCCACAATCTCGCCGCCGTGCACCCCGGCGCCCGGGCCAAGATCGAGGACATGGTCCGCGGCGCGGATGGTGTCTTCGTCATGCTCCACGACGATCACGGTGTTGCCCAGATTCCGCAGGCGTTCGAGTGTGGCGATGAGTTTCTTGTTGTCCCGCTGATGCAGGCCGATGCTGGGTTCGTCGAGGATATAGAGCACACCCACGAGGCCGGAGCCGATCTGCGTCGCAAGGCGGATGCGCTGCGACTCCCCGCCGGAGAGCGAGCCGGCGTGTCGGTCGAGGCTGAGGTAGTTCAGGCCTACACTGACCAGAAAGCCCAAGCGCTCGCGAATTTCCTTGAGTACCCGCTCGGCGATCATGGATTTCGTCTTTGGCAACTGAAGCTGCTGCACCCACTCCAATCCGTGGCCAATTGAAAGGGCGGTGACTTCCAGGATGCTGCGCTCCTGGATACGCACGGAACGGGACTCCGGCCGCAGGCGCGATCCCTTGCACTCCGGGCAGGGCCGTGACGCCATGAACTGGCTGATCATCTCGCGGGCATTGTTCGAGTCGGTGTCCCGGTAGCGCCGCTCCAGGTTGGGAATCACCCCGGAGAAAGGCCGTCGGGTCTCGTAGGTCCGGCGTTCATTCGTGTAGGAGAAGTCGACTTCCTCCTCGCCCGAACCGTAGAGCACGATCTGCTGAAACCACTCCGGCAATTTGCGCCAGGGTTTTTCAGGGTCCTGCTTGTAGTGCTGACAAACCGATACGAGCGCCTTGCGGTACATACCGTCTAACACCCGCCGCATACTCCAGGGCCGCACCGCCCCTTTGGCGATGGACAACTCCGAATCCGGGATGACCAGTTCCGGGTCAACCTCCATGACCTCGCCCAGCCCCGTGCAGTGGCTACAGGCGCCGTGCGGGTTGTTAAAGGAGAACATGCGCGGTTCGAGCTCTTCAAAGGCGATGCCGCAATGCACACAGGCCAACTGCTCGCTCTGGAGCATCTCTCGGGCTTCTTCCTCCGGGGGCTGGTAGTAGATGCGGATGAGGCCCTTGCCCAGACGCAGGCTGGTCTCCACCGAGTCCGTCAGCCGTTTCCGGATACCCTCCTTCACCACGATACGGTCCACCACGACGTCGATGTCATGCTTGACGTAGCGCTCCATCTGAATATCGTCGTCGACCTGATAGAATTGGCCGTCCACACGCACCCGGACGAAGCCCT
>SKJD01000252.1 GCA_007116095.1 Candidatus Hydrogenedentota bacterium | reverse complement strand
TAGTCCAGTAACGCGAGCTGCGCCTCAACCACTTCAAACTGGTTAGCCAGGAAAGCGAGTTGGTAATAGGCGTCCTTCACCCGCCATTGGACCTCGTTCCGCACGGCGTACATCTCACTGCGCCGCGCTTCCGCTTGCGCCGCCGCCTGTTCGCCCCGCAATGCGAGAACCCCGAACCAGGGGAATTGCTGCCCCAGCATGACGCTGTACTGGTTCATGCTTGATCGCAAAAACTGCGTGTAGGAAAACATGGGATCATCCAGGGAAGTTGCCTGCGGAATGCGCGCCAGGGCCCCCCGCCACTGTTCATAACTGCTTCGAAGTCTCGGGTGATTCTCTCCGGCTTCAATGAGGTAATCACGCAACACCGTGTTGCCCTCGAAGAAGTCCCCGGTCTCACCAGCGACGAACAGCGATTCGCGGAGCGGCGGCTCCCCCACTTCCCGGAACACATCTTCCAGCAGTTCTCTGGAAAAGCCATCATCGTCTTCCACATCAGCAACATCCACATCATCGGCATCGTCTCTGACATCACCAAGATCCACGTCCACATCATCGCCATCACCTGCTACATCGCTGTGCTCTACGTCACTGTGCAGTTCGACTGTCGGGGCCGCCGGTCTTTCAATACGATCTACCACTATCGGTACGGGATATGTTTCGCCTTCCAGCACGATGATCTCGGCCTCACCCACCGGCGCTTCCGCCGAGACGTATGCCGCCAAGAGGATGGGCAGGATGCCCAGGCACAGTCTCCTTATTATGTTATTTATCTTCATGATCGTCTTCCTTTGTACTGTCGGTCGTCATGACCTCGCTGACCTGTTCCACCACCTGCCGCGCCTTGAGTTTGTTTTCTTCGATGCTGCTGTAGAGCACCGGCACCATGAACAGGGTGAGCAGGACAATCATCATCCCGCCCACGGAGGGAATCGCCATGGGCACCATGATGTCCGAACCGCGTCCCGTAGAGGTCAGCACCGGCATCAGCGCGAGGATGGTCGTCGCCGAGGTCATCAGGCAGGGCCGCACCCGGCGCTGACCGGCGACCACGACGGCGTCCCGGATTTCCGCAATGGTTTTCGTGCGACGCGCAGCAAAGCTCTGCTTCAGGTAGGTCGCGATGACCACCCCGTCGTCCGTGGCGATGCCGAAGAGGGCGAGGAAGCCGACCCAGACGGCCACGCTGAGGTTTACCGAGGAGATTTGGAACATGTCGCGCAGGTTCACATCGCCCAGATTGATATCCATGAACCAGGGCTGGCCATAGAACCACAGCAAGGTAAAACCGCCGGACCAGGCCACAATGATCCCCGTGAAAACCAGTCCGGTCGTCAGCACCGACTTGAATTGCATATAGAGAATCACGAAGATGATCATCAGCGCCACGGGCAATACAATCGACAAGGTGCGTTGCGCCCGGAGCTGGTTCTCGTAATTACCGGCAAAGGTGTAACTCACACCAGGCGGCAAATTCCATTGACCGGTCGCAAGCAATTCCTCGATATAGTCAATGCTGTTTTGCACCACATCGATTTCGGCATAATCCGGCAGCTTATCGAAAAGGACATAGCCTACGAGGAAGGTATCTTCACTCTTAATCATCTCCGGTCCACGCACATACTCGATATTTGCAAGCTGTTCGAGGGGGATTTGGGCGCCGTCCATGGCGGGCACAATCACCCGTCGCAACTCCTCGATACTATCGCGCATTTCGCGCATGAAGCGGACGCGCACAGGATAGCGTTCGCGGCCTTCCACCGTGGTCGTGATGGCCTCGCCCCCCACCGCCATCTCCAGCACATCCTGTACGTCCCGGATACTGATGCCGTAGCGTCCAATCGCCTGCCGATCGATATTAATCTCCAGATACGGCTTGCCGACAATGCGATCCGCAAAGACCGCGGAACGCTGCACGCCTGGAACCTGTTTTAATATCTGTTCGAGCTCAAGCCCGACCTGCTCGATGGTCTCGAGGTCCGGCCCACGCACCTTAATCCCCATCGGCGCACGCATGCCGCTCTGGAGCATGACCACACGGGCGGCAATGGGCTGCAAGCGCGGCGCGCTCGTGGCGCCGGGATACTGCGCCGCCGCCACCACTTCGTCCCAGATATCGTCCGGCTTCGTAATTTCATCGCGCCATTGTCGGAAAGGCATGCCCTGCGCGTCCGGGATCAGCTCGCCGTCTTCGTCGCGCAGGAACGTCCCACTATCCCGGTCATAGGCGAAGCTCAAACGGTAGCCGCTTTCATCGACGATGTATTCCGGCTTGTAGTTGATGACGGTCTCGACCATGCTAAGCGGGGCGGGGTCCAGGGGGCTTTCCACCCGGCCGATTTTGCCGACCACCGACTCAACCTCGGGGATCGCCGCAATACGCCGGTCCTGTTCTTGCAGCATCTCCGTAGCCGCGCCAATGGAGGCGTGCGGCATGGTGGTCGGCATGTAGAGGTACGAGCCTTCGTCCAGCGGCGGCATGAACTCTCTGCCCAGGCCCGGGAAGGCATGCGCCAGTGTCGTATACGTTTGCGTCGTGCGGATACTTTCCGGCATAAACCCGAAGACCCGCCCAAAGCCCAGCCAGGTACAAAGGCCAAAGATTAGAATGAACAGGGGAATCGACAAGTAGAGGAGCTTGTGGCGTAGGCACCACCGCAGTATATACGGATACGCCCATTGCAATAAGGTGAAAAAGAGCAACAGGCCGCCTATCATCGCGCCGACAAAGAGGAAGTTAAGGAAAAGTCCCTTTTCCACGCCGAGAGGCGCCCAGAGCTGCGACAACAGCAGCCCCACCAGCAAGGCCACGCCGCCATTGAGCACCCAGGCCCCGGCGCCGCGGAGTAATGCGGGCAATTTATCACCAAAGGCGTGGTAGGCCGCGACGCCGATCACAATGACCGCGATCCACCAGTAATAGACAAAGCCCAGGTAAATCCCGCCCAAAGACAGCAGGACCAGGCCGATGTATTTGAGGATCGGCGTACTGGGCTTTCGCGCCAAGATGAGGTGCCCAAGGATCGGCAACAACGTCAGAGCAATCAATACCGATGCGATCAGGGCGAAGGTCTTGGTGAAAGCCAGGGGCTTGAAGAGCTTGCCCTCGGCGCCAACCATGGTGAAAACCGGCAAGAAGCTGATGACCGTAGTCGCTACGGCCGTCACCACGGCGCTGCCCACTTCGCTGGTTGCCCGAAATATGACGTGTAAACGATTCTCCTTCTCGTCGGCTTCGTCCAGGTGCTTGAGCATGTTCTCACAGAGGATGATCCCCATGTCTACCATGGTGCCGATGGCAATGGCGATCCCGGAGAGCGCCACGATATTGGCGTCCACGCCTGCCTGCTTCATCGCCAGAAAACACAAGAGCACCGACATGGGGAGGATGCCGCTGATGAGGATGGAGCTGCGTAGATGCCGCACCATGATCACCACCACGATGATCGTCACCAGTATTTGCAGGATCAGCGCTTCCCGGAGCGTGCCCAAGGTCTCATAGATCAAACCAGTACGATCATAGAAGGGTACAATCGTGACCTGGCTTGTCGTCACCCATTCCGGCCATTCCTCGCGGGATACACTGCGCAGCCAACCCAACCAGGCATCCTGATCCAGCACTGTGCCGTCATAGGCCGCAAAGCCGTGCGCTTCGGCGAACGCTTCAACTTCCGGGCGTCCCGCCTGATTGTGGTTGATCACGGCTTTGGTGGGCAGGCCCGGGGCAATTTCGTTGATCTTGCCTTTGGTGTTCTCGATAACCTCGAGGGGGTTGGCGCCATAGCGCACGACGACCACCCCGCCTACGGCTTCCGCGCCTTCCTTGTCCAGCACCCCGCGGCGCATGGCCGGCCCGAGCGTGACATGGGCAACCTCCTGAATCCGGATGGGTACGCCATCAACCGCACGGATGACCGTCTCCTCGATGTCTTCGATGGTCTCGATAAAACCAAGCCCACGAACGAGGTACTCGACCTGGTTCAGCTCGATCTCCCGGGCCCCGACATCGATGTTCGAGTTGCGGACTGCGTCCAGCACATCCATCAGCTTGATGTCATGCGCCCGCATCGCGTCCGGGTCGACGTCAATCTGGTATTCCTGGACATAGCCGCCCACCGAGGCGACTTCACTCACGCCTTCGGCGGCCAACAGGCCATAGCGAACATACCAGTCCTGAATACTCCGTAGCTCATGCAAGTCCCAACCGCCCATGGGATTGCCATCGGGATCGCGTCCTTCGAGGGTATACCAATAGACCTGGCCGAGCGCAGTGGCGTCGGGTCCCAGGGCGGGCTGCACACCGTCCGGCAGGGAGCCTGATGGCAGGCTGTTCAGCTTTTCAATAATACGGGCACGTGACCAGTAGAACTCAATATCCTCATCAAAGATCACATAAATGGACGAAAAACCAAACATGGAAAAGGAGCGCACATTATTGACGCCAGGGATACCCAACAAGGCCACCGTGAGTGGGTAGGTCACCTGGTCTTCCATGTCCTGCGGCGAG
>SKJD01000132.1 GCA_007116095.1 Candidatus Hydrogenedentota bacterium | reverse complement strand
CCGTGAGCAGCTATGCATGAATTGGCCCAAATGCCCAGAAATACGTATAATGTCGTAAGGAGAAACGAAGTGGGAGGCGGTGGAGTCCGACAAGCATGCGTGCCGGGCAATAGATTGCCGGTTTCGGGCGTTACCCCTCGACGCAGACAGTATCGGGGATAATAGCGTAACTGTATTCAAATAAAAGCATACTGCAAAACCGCAGCATAAGGAACGAATTAAATGTCGAACCCGAACATATACCAACCCGAAGCGCCACAAAAGAGTGGCTGTGGCGGCCCCTGTTTGAAAAGCTGCCTTGGTGTGGCGATCGTGCTTGTCGTATTGATGATTGTAGCGGTTGTAGGCCTGTATTGGGGCGCCGGTCGTATGGTAGACGCCTTCCTGGATACAGAGCCCATGGAATTGCCGGAGGTGCAGCTGTCCCCGGCTGAAAAACAGGATCTGGAAAATCGCATCGCGAGCTTCGAGGAAACCCTGGAGCAGCCGGGTGAACTGGCCACCCTCCGCCTGACGGGCGACGAGATCAATGCCTTCGTGCGGGATCAGCTGCAGGATGAAGAGTTGGGCCGTTTCAGCGAGTACATATATGTGACCATTGAGGACGGGGTGATCCGGAGCGATATTAGTCTGCCCATCTCGGAGCTGCCCATTCCCCTGGGTATCGGAAGTGGCCGTTACCTGAACGGGACGGCCACCATGCGCGTGGTGGCGGATGATCAAGAGTTTGGCTTGTATGTCGAGAATCTGCGCCTCAAAGACCAGGAAATGCCAGAGTATTACACGAGCGAACTGTATAATATGAACCAGTTTGATAGATTCAAGGACGACCCAGACTTCCAGGAATTCCGCCGGGCCATTGAAACCTTCCACATCGAAGGCGATGAGATCGTCATAAGTATGCGGGTTTCGCAGGAAGATATGGAAGAATCCGCCCTGCCGGAAACGCAGGAAATCCAGGAAGCGCCGCAAGCAACCGAGCCTGTGGAAGCCGAAGCAGGCGTTTAGGTAAGACGTTGATAATGGGCTTCAAACACCCGGGAGGTAGACACGGCCTTGGTATTAAGACGAATTGCCGAGATGTTATTTCCGTCAGACGAAGCGGCGAACGCTCCCCACGACCAGGAGCAAGTGGCGCTGGCGACCTGTGTGGTCCTTCTGGAAGCCGCCAAGGCCGACGCCACCTTTACCGAAGTGGAGCGCCGGCATATCCTGGACGTGATTGCCCGGCGCTTCGCACTTGACGATGAGGCGGCGGAGGAACTGCTGGGTGAAGCCCTGACGGCACGGGAAGAAAGCACGGATTTATGGCGCTTCACCCACGCCATCAACAAGGCCTTCATGCCGCAAGAAAAGATCGAGATTATTGAAGAGGTCTGGCGCATTGTCCTGAGCGATGGGGTCTTGAGCGGTCATGAAGATGGCCTGGCCCACCAGTTGCGCCACTTGTTGAACCTGAACCACCCGCAGTTGATAGGCGCAAAGATGAAGGTGCTCGGCGAAATTCGCGGTGAGAACCCCGAATAAACCTGAAGTGCGGATGCCTTTCTGGCGATCCCTGACGGTCTCGCCCTTATTGTCTCGCGGATGGTGGGTTGTTATCAATAGCTTTACGTAGAGGCGCAATGACGTAATGGGGCGCTTCCATAGAGGAATCACTGTTGGCAGAAGAAGCGGTCGCACCCGATATACGACATTATGAGGTGGATGAAACCTTCGAGGGCATGCGTCTGGATATATTCCTGGCGGAGCAAATCGAGGATGCATCCCGGTCTTTTTTGCAGAAGCTGATCAAAGAGGAACAGGTGATTCTGAATGGGCAGGTCTGCAAGAAGCCTGGGCGCAATGTGCAGCGCGACGAACAGGTGAGTATCACCCTGCCCCCCGCGCCTCCGGAAGAACCCATCGCCGAAGACATTCCCCTTGATGTGCTTTACGAAGACGAGGCGCTGATCATTGTGAACAAGGCCCCGGGCATGGTGGTGCATCCGGCGCCGGGCCATTACAGCGGCACCCTGGTTAACGCTCTGCTGCACCGCTGTCCGGAGATGCGCGACACCGGCGAGGAGATTTTCCGCCCGGGCATCGTGCACCGTCTGGACCGCGACACCTCCGGGGTGATGGTGGCCGCGAAGACGCCCGAAGCCTTCGAGCACCTGACCGAACAGGCCGCCGCGCATACCTTTCACCGGCGTTACCAGGCCCTGGTGCGTGGGTCTTTCCCCGAGGATCGCGGGCGCATCGAGGCGGGCATCGGTCGGAGCCTCTCGGACCGTAGCAAGATGGCGGTGACCACCGTCCGCGCCAAGACCGCCGTTACGCATTTTGAAGTCCTGGAGCGCTTTGGCGTGGCCTCGTTGCTGGGGTTGCAACTGGAAACTGGGCGCACCCACCAGATTCGTGTTCATATGCGTTTTGCCGGGCGTCCGGTGCTCGGGGACCCAGTCTATGGGACGACCGAAATTCGTGGCGTCCACCTCAGCCCCGCCTGTCACCAGGCCTTGAAAGACCTTGTCGGCCAGGCGCTTCACGCCGAAAGTCTGGGGATTACCCACCCCACCTCTGGCGACCGCTTGCAGTTCAAGGCTCCGCCCCCCGAAGATTTCCAGTGCATGCTCGACGCCCTCCGCGAATTTGCCGGCACTTCCTGAAGACATGCCCCGTTGCGAACCGGTATAATCGTGCCCATGTCTGAAGAGAAAAAATGGGCCAAGCTGGAAGATATCGCCCGGGGAAAACTCACCCCGATGTTGCGTCAGTACCTGCAAGCCAAAGCGAGCTGCGGGGATGCGCTGCTTTTTTTTCGTATGGGCGATTTCTTCGAGCTGTTTTTTGAGGATGCGCTGGTGGCGGCGGAGTTGTTGGGGTTGTCCCTCACTTCCCGTGACGGTGTGGGCAAGGAGAGCCGCGTGCCGATGGCGGGCATGCCTGCCCGCAACGTGGAGACCTACATCGCTCGGGCCATTCGCGCCGGTAAGACAGTCTGCCTCTGTGATCAGGTGGAAGACCCCCGCGAAGCCAAGGGCATCGTCAAGCGCAGCATCATCCGCACGATTACGCCCGGGACGGTCATGGAGCCGGACCTGCTGGACGAGAACAGCAACAACTACCTCGGCGGTATCTTCCTGGGTAAGGACAAGGCGGGGCTGGTCTTCCTGGATGTCACCACGGGCGAGTTTCTCGTAGCCCAGTTGGATGGCGATATCGAGCGCACCCTCCAGGACGAAATCACCCGCATGGCGCCGGTGGAGATCATATGCGCCGAACACCAGGAGGATACCCTGGTCGCGCCCCTGCGTTCCCGCTTTGAAAGCATCGCCTTCCAGCTTCGCCCGGAGCACGAATTTGATTTGAGCGTTGCAAGCGATCAGCTCCAGGACACCTACGACATCAGCACGCTCAAGGGACTTGGGCTGGAAGACTGCCCGGAAGCAATCCGCTGTGCGGGCGCGGTGCTGGGCTATGTGCGCGACACCCAGCGTGACCGGGTTCCGCACTTGCAGATGCCCACGCGCTACAGTCCCTCGGGCTATGTCGTGCTGGACAGCAATACACAGCGCAACCTGGAACTCACATCTTCCCTGCACGACGGCAGCAAGCGGGGGACGCTTCTCGGCGTTCTGGACCGCACACAGACCAGCATGGGGGGACGCAAGCTACGCCACTGGATTCTGCACCCCCTCGTCGCGGTGGAAGCCATTCAGGGCCGCCTGGACGCGGTGGAGGCGCTGCACGACGACACGGAGCTGCGCATGGCCTTGCGCTCCGCGCTGCGCGAGGTGTCGGACCTGGAGCGCCTGCTCTCCCGCATCACCGCCAAGAGCGGCAACGCCCGCGACCTCAAGGCCCTGGGGCGTTCTCTTGTCCAGGCTCCCCGACTCCGCGCCCTGATTGCCGACTGCTCCTGTGCCTATCTCCAGACCCTACACGCGCAGATGGATGATCTTAGCGATGTCGCCGGCTGGATCGAGGCCGCCATCGTGGAAGAGCCGCCGCTGACGATCATGGAAGGCGGGATCATCAAGAACGGCTACAACGAGGAGCTGGACCACATCCACAAACTGGTGCGGGGCGGGAAGGACTGGATCGCCGAACTGCAAGAGCAGGAACAGAAACGTACCGGCATCGCCAAGCTGAAGGTGGGCTACAACAAGGTCTTTGGCTACTACATCGAGATATCCCGCGCCAACCTGCACCTGGTCCCGGAGGACTACGAACGCAAGCAGACCCTGGTGAACGCCGAACGCTTCATCACTTCAGGGCTCAAAGAGCACGAGGAAGAGATCATCCACGCCCAGGAGCGCATGCATAGCCTGGAGCACGAGCTTTTCGTGGCGCTTCGGGAGCAGGTCTCGCAAGAATCCCGGCGCATCCAGCAGACGGCGGACGCCATCGCCACGCTGGATGTCTTGCTCTCCCTGGCCGAGGTCGCGGTCACCAAGGGCTATACCCGGCCCCGGATCGATGACGAGGGCGAGCTACACATTCGCGACGGCCGGCATCCGGTGGTCGAAGACCT
>SKJD01000380.1 GCA_007116095.1 Candidatus Hydrogenedentota bacterium | reverse complement strand
GGTCAAGTGGAACGGGTGGCGCGACCACGCAAAGCGCAAAAAGTCCATGATGACGATATCCCGGACATGAAAATCATTGATGACGACAACGCATCAATTGAATTGTATGAGGAAGATGACAAGGAAACGATGGTCATGTTGCCATACGATGATGTTGAAGAAAAGCGCGTAAAAACTGCCAGGAAGCGGTAAGTAACATCATGGCGGTGGTGAAAAAGAAAGCAGTCGATATCGACAATACTCATTCAGCTCCTGTTCATGATGATATGTCATTGGCGCGATGCGCCCGTGGGCCTTGGGACTGGGTGGAACTCTTCGGCGTGACCATGAACAGCATGACGCTGGAAGAATTCCTGGAAGCGGTGGATCAGCAGATAGCGCGAAACGAACCAGGTTATACTGTAACCCCCAATGTCGATCATGTCTGCTTGCTCCAGAAGGACAAGGCATTACAGCAGGTGTACCACGAAGCACATTATGTGCTTCCAGACGGAGTGCCGTTGATGTGGGCCGGCAAGCTCTGTCGAAAACCGATGAAGCAGAAGCTGAGTGGTTCCGATCTCGTCTACTGGCTCACCGAGCATGCGGCCCAAAAAGGCTATTCCATCTTCTTTCTGGGCGCTGCCGAGGGTATTGCCGAAAAAGCCGCCCAAAAATTACAAGAACTATATCCCGGGTTCAAAATTGCAGGCCATTATAGTCCGCCTCTGGGATTCGAGAAGGACCCGGTTGAGAGTCATAAGATTTGCGACATGATAAAAGCCGTTGCCCCGGATATTTGCTATGTTGCTTTGGGAACACCAAAGCAGGAATATTGGAATGGGAGACACTGTGAGCAAATAGGAGTTCCGTGTCTCATCGGTATTGGCGCAAGTTTTGATTTTGTCACCGGGAAATCCAAGCGTGCTCCAAAATGGATGCAATGTTCAGGATTAGAATGGATTTGGCGGCTTACTCTGGAACCGACGCGCCTTGGAAAACGTTATGCCAAGGATTTAATTTTTATTCCAATGTTTTGTCGTGAATTCATTGAATGTCACATATCAAAAGCGAAATAAAGTATGTGCTAATTATTTATGTGTAAGCATATACTATAGTGGACGGCTTTTTACAGCCGTCCACTGTTGTGTTAGGATGAAGCAGCATGTTGTTGTTTCTAGTCACTAATTTGGGAGCCTTCCATGTCTTGCGCTTTGCATGTGCTGTTGTTGTTGCACGTAGTCGCCTCCACGACCTTGACCGGGCAGGTAGTGGAAGCATCCGGAGAACCCATACCCGAAGCCCGTGTCTTCTATGAGCCGGGTATCGGCGGCGCATTGCAGGAAACCCGTGCTACGGAAGAAGGGCATTTTCGATTTACCGATTTGCCCTTGGGAGGCGTCGGTGTTTTTGCCATCGCACCCGGCTGGAGTTTCGGCGGTCGGCATGTGCAAGTCAATCTTGGTGACAATCCGGCGCCTTTGCGGATTGTGTTACATCGCCCCGCATCGGTCAGTGGTCGTGTGGAAGACCCCGGGGGCGATGCGGTTGAGGGAGCGCGTGTTACGCGGATTGCCCTGCTGGGGGAGCATATGGTCGGAATTCCGCTGGCTAAATTGCAGGCCCTGGGGTTCGAGGAGCCACGAAGCGATCAACGGGGGCGTTTTGCAATAGAAAACCTGCCTCGGGGCGGCGCCGTAGCGGTGAAAGTAGCCCATTCCGCCTATGCCCAAGAGAGTCAGGAAGACATCCCTGTGGGCAGCAGTAACCTCCGCCTGACCATGCACCCCGGGTCCTTTATCGAAGGCATGGTCGAATCCCTCGTTCAAGGCATTCCCGTTGCTGACACCGCCATTATCATCCGCAACGCCCAACCGCCACATGACACCATTACGGTGCTTTCCGATGAGTTTGGCCGCTTTACCGTACGCCTGAAGCCCGGCGTATACCTCTACCAGGCAGCGGGATTGGGTATTATGAGTCCGGGCTGGGAGCAGTTGGTGGTCACTGGGGAGTTACCCCACCCCAGAATGAATTTGCGGGTCGCGGGCATGGGGCGCATTCGCGGTATTGTCCGGGACGCTGTCAGCAGCAATCCGATTTCTGATGTGCGCATTACACTGATGTCCGATGGCAATGTAGCTGCGGTGGCGCGCACCAGCAGTTCTGGGGAATTCCTGTTGGAAGCCGCCGAAGGAGAAAACCGCATTCGGATCGCGGCTGCGCCAGGATATCGCACACCATCGGGCGGGGACACGGTACTGACACTGGAAGCAGGTGAAACCTTCGAGTTGCCTGATTTCTGGTTGGCGCCGTTGGGCGATATTCGCCTGGATATTCTGGATGCCGATGGGGAAACGCCATTGCCGCAGGCGGTGGTGTCGCTCCTGGCGCCCAGGCAATACGGACTACATCGAAGCAACGATGCCGGCCGCGTGTCGCTGCGGGTTCAGCAAATACCGGAATCTGGTCGCGTGGTTGGCTTGGCGGAGGATGCACAAGGCATGCGGAGTGGCTTGTTTTCCATCCAGGAGACCGACATGGGAGAAACGGCGCAGGTGCAGGTGCTGGATAATGCCACCGTGCGAGGGCGTATCGTAAATGACGCTGGTCGTGGGCTTTCCGGGCTTGAAGTGGGGGGGATTTATCCCGGGGATGAGGATGAAGACCCCGTGCTGTTATGGCGCAGTTATACCGATGCCACGGGCTATTTCGAATGGCTGGCGCAGACGCCGGGGGTGCCCATGCACGTGGTGGCCCGGGATGACGCCTTGCAAACCGGCGAGTCGGATATGTTTATATTCTCTCCGGGTGAACACAGGGAAATCGGTGAGATTGTTGTGTCCGGTGGGCAAAGCGCTGAAGCCATGCAAGCGACCATGATTGACCTGAATGACTTCACCCCACTGTGCCCCGATTCGATGACTATGCAAAGGTTTGTTGATGAAGCCCTATTGCTTTGTTTTGTAACCACCGCCGAGTTGCCTGTGATGGAAAACGCCCTGGCCCATCTACGGGCCGTATTGGGCGCCGCCATGCCGGAAGTGCTGCTGGTTTTACCAACCCAAACGGTGTTGGACTGTGAATCCTATTCATTTCCCATCTCCTATGGCCCAAATCAGGGTAAACCTACTACCTACATGCTTGATTCAGCACATCAGGTAAAACGTGTCACCGATGGCGTGCCGCCGTTGAGTTTTGTTGTAATTGATTATTGAGGATCATCCGACTAATTCGTACTTCGTCTTGTGCAGAGCCTTTATTTTCAGCTTGAAGATTTCGATGTCACGGTAGCCGTATGCCTGTCGTTTTATCGTCTTGATCTTGTTATTGGCCCCTCCAGCTTACCGGTAGAAATGGGCTCGTCGTACCAGGCCAATAAGCCGGTTCGATGAACAACAGCGCCATGCCCACCCTCAATTCTTCGGATGATAGACCTGTCATGCCAGAAAAAACGCATCCGGAAACTGCGGGGTGTACCCGCAAAATTCTGTCCAAAGAACCGGGTGCGGTACAGTGCAGATGATCCGTAAAATGAAAATACTCAGCCAAACCAGGGGCGGTTCCTGCCTTCCAGGTTGTTCAGCACGTCAATAGTAATATTGGCGTCGTTTACAATCTGGAAGTCGAACATGCCGACGCAGATGAAGTCAGCGCCATTGCGGAAGGCCCAGCTAAATCCGTCCTGGGGCGTAATGGCCCCAGCAGCCAACACTTTGAAGCCCATGACAGGCACTTGGGCGCGTTCCACAAATTCCACAGTGCGATCCGGGAAGAGGCAGAACATGTTGTCGTGGAAGCGGCCATGCTCGAGATGTCGCGGGCCGTCCACTTCGTAGGCTATCCGGTTTTCCTTGGGATGCGCCGACCAGTACTGATCGTGGTGCATCGTTTTCATATAGTAATCCGGAATGATGCCTTCTTCTTCACAGGCAATGAGCGCATCAATGGTGTGGGAGGCCAGACCCGCGGTATAGCCCTGGCTCCGGATGCGGTCCATCATCGCGACGATGACATCCACGCGCTCATCACGCACCAACCAATCGCACCAGTTGCCTTGAATCTGCAGAATATCAGCGCCCTGGTCAATGGACTGATCAATCTGGGTGAAGTAGTCCTCGTTGTTCATGTCGGGGGCTACCTGCGCGATGACCTTCATCTTGCTGCCGGTGTAATACTTGTAGTTCTTCAGCAGTGGATTTGAAGGAAAGGCGATGTTGATGGCGTTGATGCCGCATTGCTCCGACAGCATCAATGTTTCGTATATACGCTCTTCGGTGTTATAGGCGCGTTGGAGTTCTGGCACATAGAGTAAGTCGCGCGAATGCGCCCAACCACCGATCAGGTTGCCGCCCAGCACCAGGCGGCTGATGGCGTGATCCTGTATCTTTCCCTGGGGCACGGGTCCCTTCAGCTCACTGAGCGCCACCTCGTTGATCTGGATGGTCGCCCCGGAGAGCGCGTCCACTTCTTCAATGTCATCCGCAGCACTCTTCCGGGCACTGAGACCACCCATCAGCCCCAAGGCCGGGAGTGTGGCGAAATT
>SKJD01000443.1 GCA_007116095.1 Candidatus Hydrogenedentota bacterium | reverse complement strand
GCATCCCCCGAGCCACCCGGTTGCGTAGGTCTTCGTCTGATTTCAGGGCCTGACAGGCGCGGTTAATGAGGTTGTCAAAGTCGAGCATCTGCCGCTCCGCCTTGGCCGCTTCATAGGCCTGAAGCACCCGGGCATAGACCGGGTAAAACGCAGCAGTCAAGCTGGCGGCGTCGGCATCCTGTAGGGTTTCCTCCGGCACCCCCACAAAGCGCTCCGCCCACCGCTGCACCTCCTCCATGAGCTTCGTGAGGCTTTTGTGGGTCTCCTCGTCCGGCCAGTTCCTGCTGCTGAATCGGAAGCCCTCCGCGCGTTTCTGTTGCAGGCACTGTAATTCACGCAGCACCACTTCCCGAGGTGGTTTTTGCTGTAGGGTCAGCAAACTTCCCAGATAGCGTAGTCTGCGGACTTCCCGTTCGTCTTGTGCTGCACTGCATAGCTCCGCATAGGACTGAAGCGATTGGATGTACCGGCCGATTTCCGGTTGTAATGGCGCCTGATCCAGACGTCGTTGAAATTCCTCATCAATAGCTGTGCGCCACTGTGCCAACAAGGCTTCCGCACGCGCTTCCGGGGCTTGGGGTTCGAGCGTCTCTTCCCAGTAGCCCAGCGACACCTCCCGGGTGATAAGCGCACGGAGCATACGCATGAGGCGGTCCACGCCGAAGGCCGTGGCCAGGTAGTGGGCGTGGGGATCGCCTTCATTCAGCAGGTCATGCAAGGTTTCCCGCAGCACCTCTATGCGCAGCAGGATGCCGTCGGCTTCATCCAGCAGCCCGAAATCGGGATCATAGCCCAGGCGCAGCGCATTCTCCCGGAGGATGGTCATACAGAAGGAATGGATGGTGGAGATGCGCGCATGCACCACCCGTTGCTCCAGGTCCCGCCAGCGGTTCATGGCTTCGGGATCATCGCTCGGCGCTTTCTTGTTGAAAGCGCGCCGGAGGCGTTCTTTCATCTCTGCCGCGGCCTTGTCCGTAAAGGTGATGGCGACGATGTCCTCCAGGCGCACGTCCCGGGCTTCGATCAAGTGAAGGATGCGGTCGATCAACACGCGGGTCTTGCCGGAGCCGGCCCCGGCGTCCACACACACATAGCGGGCTGTCGTGGTGATGGCGCTTTCCTGATGCGGCGTCCATTTCATGACCGGGCTTCCTCCTTCCGCGTAATACGCTGCTCTTCAAAACGACAGGCTCCGGCGGCGGCGCAGCCCCGGCAGGGGGTATCATCCGCGGGACGGGGCGGGAAGTACCCCTGGCGAATTTCCCGAACCGTGCGGGCTATGGTGGCGTGTGTGTTGGGGATTCTGTTCGGCCAGTCTCGTTTTTTTCCGAGACCCAGGGCCTCCCGGTGCTTGGCTCCGCCCACCTGCAAGTACCAGGCCTCTCTGCATTGCGTGCCGTGGAGCAGGAGTTGTTCCGCGGCCCAGGCGTAGAGGGTGAGCTGCATGCTGCGTCCCTTTGTAATGCCCATTGCCCGGGGAAGCTGCCCGCTCTTGTAGTCAATCAGACGCAGAAAATCATCCAGGATGTCGATCCGGTCAATGATGCCCGCGAAAAGCACCATGCCTTCCGGGGTCTCCAGGGCAAGCGGCGCTTCTTGGGACAGGGGGTCCTTCGGGCTGTCTTCATGATGGGCGCGACCGAAGGTGACCTCAAAATGCTGTGGGGCCCAGGGCTTGTCGGCGTATTCCCGTTCCAGTAGCAGGTAGCGCTGCAAGCGCTCCAACATCTGCGCCTTTTCTACTTCCTTGACACCGGGCGGCGCGGTGATGCTCCGGTGGGCAAACTCCTCGAAGATGGTTTCGACCAGCGACGCCATGTGTGTTTCCGCCGATTCCGGGGGGATTTCCTGCGTGGGGATGCCCCGGAATTCCCGGTGGAAGCGACAGAGCACCTCGTGCAGCATCGAGCCGCGAATCCGGGGATCAAAGGCCGCTTCGGGGATTTCGGTTTCGTCGATTTTTAAGGCGCGTTCCAGGAAGAAACGAAAAGGGCAATCTGCCTGCGTTTCCAACTGGTTCACACTGAAATGGTGTGCATCCCCATAGTCTTCCTGTAACGCTGTCAGCAAGTCTGCCGATTCAATCGCGCCGTCATGGCGATCATAGGGCGCGGCCGACTGACGCCGAGACTCGATCCGGGCTCCCCAGCAGGCTTCCGGGAAGTAGGTCTGGCTCGCTTGTTCCCATTCCGGATGGGCGTAGAAGATGCGGTTGCGGAGTTCCCGGAGCGAGGCCGTGTTTTCGAGCGAAGCCAGGAACGAATCGGATAGCGGAGGGGCATCCATTATGCCTTTAGGATTCGGAAAGAGTTCCTGCACATGCGCCAGGAAGGGGCTGTAACTCGCTTCGCGTCCCCCCTCTTTCATCATTCGCCAGCTCAGGGTGAGATGTCCTTGCGCCGCCACCAATACATGGTGGAAGAGAAGCTGCTGACGGGCGCGCTGTTCCACGGCGTCTTCCAGGGCGATGCCGCTCCGGCGGAGCCGCTCCATATCCTGCTCGCTGTAAATCCCGTTACCCGGCGTCGCTTTGGGTAGCAGACCCTCGTTGAGTCCCCCGAAATAAACCCGGTCGAAGTCCAGGCCACGGATGGCGCTGGCGTCGCCACACCAGATGCCTGCGTTGGGCTGGGGGAGGGTGTAGCGGGTGTCGGCCATGCCTTGGGTCAGCAAGGGGAAGAAGGCCTCCGACGGCAATAGCGCGTCTTCCTGTTCGTAGGCCGCCATCATGCCCAACAGATTGCGCAGCGCCGCCAGGGCCCGTTGTTCCTCCGCGACCAGTGTAGTGTCGGGGTGATCGTCCAGGGCAGTTTCCAGGCCGAGTTGCTCCACAACATCGTCCAGACGACGCGCATGCCCGGCGAGGCTGTCCTTAACCAATAGATGCTCCGTAAGTTCTCCCAGCCGCGCCAGGGTCTTCGCGAAGGCCTTCAATGCCGCTTCCGCATCTGGGACGCGACGCAGCAGCGCTTCGATGTCTTGGCCGGTACCGCGTTGAATCCGTTTCAGCAGGTATTGAAAGCGCCCACGCCATTCCACACGCCCCCGGATGACCTGGGCCGCACGGGCGAGCGCCGGGAAATAGGGTGCGAAATGGGTAGCCGTCTTGCTCTTAGGAAACCAGGGCGCGATCAGGACATCCAGCACCGTGTCCCGCTCCCAGTCCCGCAGGGCTTCCATGAGCCGCAGCAGGAAGACCCCTATCGCGCTCTCACTGAGTCGGGGACGGTATTGCAGGCGCAGGGGGATGCCGTAGGCCGCGCAGGTGGCGCGCACGGCGTTGACCACCGCTTCCGGGTCCGTGAACACCAGGGCGATACGCTGCGCGGGCACGCCGTCCTGTAAGTCCTGTCGGATACACCGGGCCAGGGACTCCACCTCATGGGCCAGGTCGGTGCAGGGCTTGATGCGCAGGTTGTTTTCCAGTCCTTCGGGATGGGGCGGGGGATCGCGCCAGAAAAGGTGGGCCTCGGCATAGGCGGCCTGAGTGTGTGGCGATGCGGTCTCGAAGACTTCTTGGGATTGCACGGAAAAGCGGTGCTGGATTTGTTCACAGGTCTGGCGGGGCAGCAGAAACAGGTCTTGACGCGAGGGCGTCGGGTCATGGTTGATGCCGAAAAGCAGTCGTGGCCCTGCATGCGCCAGGCCTTCCAGTAAACGGAATTCCGAGGGGGTGAAATCGTCAAAGCCATCGAAGCAGAGCAGGGTGTAGTTCTTCAGGAAGGCCGGTTTCTTACGCGCCACCTGCGCCGCCGCCTCCCAATAGATGCCGGGTACGTCATAGGCCTGCAAGTCCTTCAGGTGGGCCTGATAACGGTGATAGGCGGCGGAGACCAGGCGATCGAAGTCTGCCTCGGCGGAGATGTGTTGTGCAAATTCTTCCGGCTCTATCGCGCATTGCTTGAGTTGGGTGAGCACCCGGAGCAGATGGCGCAGCAGCCCCGGGGTGTCATAGGGAACGGTGAGCCTGGGCAAATCGCCTTCCGCCTCCAGCGTATGCAGGCATTGTTGCAAGAAGAGATAGCGCTCGAAGTCCGCCAGGCGACGGAATGCAATGCCGCCATCCCGCAGAATCCAGGCCGCGAATTCCGTCAACGGCAGCACCGTCGGTCCCCAGGCCCCGCCGCAGCGAAGGGCGAGGCGTTCCCGACGCACCCGCGCCTGGCCCTGGGACGGGGTGATCAGCAAGCCTCGTCCCGACGCTGCCGCCAGTTTCTCCTCTACCTGCGCAGCCCGCGCCGACGCCCATGCGCCCATCCACAGTGCGGTCTCTGCCATGGTTTTTCGCTCCTTGCTATTGTACCCGCTCTCTCATAATACAAGATAGTTGACCGATATAGCGGGGTGACGTATTGCCGGAAAACGCCTATTGTGGGCTCTACTGATGAGGCCTGTCAAGGAAGATATTGCATCCGGGCTTTGGGATTATTTACCGTATTTACGTATTGGCTACGATTATGACCCAGGGACAATGGAGCAAAAGGATGGAACGCATGAATCAAGGTATCAGGGTTTACGTGGGGGTCT
>SKJD01000331.1 GCA_007116095.1 Candidatus Hydrogenedentota bacterium | reverse complement strand
TCCGCACCACCATCCGGAATGCATCGTCTCCGGCGGCCGATTGCAGGGCCAGACGCAGCCCCGACAAAGACACTTCCGGATTTTGGCTGGTGAGTCGGCCCTGAAACGCATGTCCGCCCTCACCGACTCCGGGATACGGCGTGATGGCCGGCGAAAATTGCATTCCAGCAGCCGGGAGGCCTTGCACTGCGCCCATTCGACCCGGGACGTCAGCGCTATCCAAGCGGTCCGGGGACGGTATGCCGCTCCCCAGATATGGCCAATACAGCCAAAGCAGCAACATGGCGCAAAGCCCAAAAATCCCGGCAACCGCATATCGCATGGGAGCGCCCTCTTTGGTTACAGCAATTACTCATTAGATCAAACGCCATGCAACCGTCAGTATATCATATCCAGTCCACGAGACATGAATAATGCGCAATATAAAGCTAAAAACAGTGTCAGGGCATTTCGCTTCCCGCATCGGGAGTGGTTGCAATGGGCGTTTCGCCTACCGTGCCGAGGCTAACCTGCTCCACCCAGGGGGAGACCATTAAATCCAGGCGTGTGGACTGCTTCCCCTTGTCCAGGAGCAGCTCCAGCGCCCAACGCAATGTAATCAGCTTGCCTTGAAAACTGTAAGGCCCCATCGGCAGGGTAAAGCGAAAGCGTTCTTCGTGCAGGGGCATCATGCGCTGAATCGGCAATTCGTCCACCAAGCCAACATCGGTAGTACCGCGCCCTTCGGTGTACCAGAACAGTCTGAGATTCGCGTCCCGGGGCGCATTCGGCATATTCCACCGCGCCGTACCGGAAATTTCCTGTCCGGGTACGAGTTCCAGGGGCCCTTGATCCAGAATGATTTCCATCATGGTAATTACCTCTCCTTATTTTAGCGGCAGGGGACCGGGCGCCACCTGCAGGGTATAGTTTTTTTGCAAATCCGGCCAATACGACGTGGCCCATTCCACATGAATTTCCCAGACGATTTCCTGATGATTTGTTTTAAGACTCATGGGAATGAACTCGGGAAGGTCCAGGTCAATGATACCTTGCCCAACCGGATGGGGACGGCGCGCCTCATAGAGCACCTCTTCATGGAACAGATTGGTCAAGGGTTTCTCATGCTGAAACATGCCGCTTACATGAATTTTCTCCATGCCACGCATCACCAGCTTAATCCGGGCGATGCGGTCCTGTTGGCGGGGAAAGCGCCATTCCAGTTGACACGGCATACCGGGCACTGGATGACCGGGAAATATCTGCAATTGGGGCGCCGGCTTGAAAAACCCGAGCACCACATATAGCACATAACCCAGCATAAGCCCCAATAGCACCAACACCAAGGGCAGCAGCGCGGGGAACCGCACGAAGACCACGCCAAGCGCAGTCAGGCCTGAGCCCAGCAACGGCCAGATCAGAAAGTGATTCGGCACTTGCTCTATCCGACTGACAGCCGGCTTGAGCTCCGCAGCTTCTTCCTGATACGCCGGAACCGCTTGGGGCAGGCGCTGCGCCCGCCGTGAAGCGCCGGGGCTCAATAGACGATTCCGCTTAACCTGGCGTTGGTACAGCACGAGGAGCAGCAACATCAACACGAGACAAGCTGCCGCGAGAAACAAGTATATGAACATCTCGTTCAAGTAGAACTGCACGAAAAACGCATTCATTCAAGCAACCCCGCGCCAATGGCGGATCGGCAATACTGTGTTGCGGCAACCTGCCTCCATGCGGCTATGCCCTTGCCGCTTCCATGGGCACAATCTGGACGGTGAAGCTGTCTTTGATGTCCGGCCAGAACGCGATGTCGCCATTGAATTGCAGGGTCCATTGCACGTTGTTGTTCGGCGCGGTAAAGCTGTGCATGGTAAATTCCGGTACAGCAAGCTGGAGTTCGCCTTGCATCATCTCCCGGGCGTCCTGTGTCTCAAAAACCAGGATTTTTTCGAATTCATTTTGGGCGGTATGGGTCTTGGTGCCCTGGCGGTATTTGGCCGATTCCGTGCCAACCAGGTAAACCTTGAGCTGCTGTATCCGGTCTACGCTCCGATCAAAGCGCCAGGTCAATGTGGCGGCCTGTCCCAGGGGCAGGGTCCCAGGGGTTAAGGTCAGGTGGGGATGCGGGTTGAACAGCGCCAAAAAGCAATACACCACATAGGCCAAGAGCCCCAGCCCAATGAGCATGAATATGGACAGAAAAGCAAAGACCGTAAATCCGGGAAATCCTCCATCCCGCCAATGCGCGAAACTCACCAACAGAATTATCCCATTCCAGACCAGCGCAAAGATCAAAAAAACCACAAAAGACTTGAGCCGTCCTTGCGTAGGGTGAAGTTCGATGCTCTGTGAATTGAAGGTATAGTCGCCTTCCGTTCGGCTGATTTGACGCGACAATGCGCCGACGCCTGCGCCCGTGTGGCCAAACAGAAACACGCCAATCCCGACTGCCGTAAAGACAAGGCCCAGCAGGCCGATGAGATAGCCCAGCCGAAATTCACGCAACAACACGGCGTTCTCCGGAGCCTGGGGATCGACATAGGCGGTGGCGGGGCTGCCCTCCGGATATTGCGCCACAATGTCGGCCTTTGCCTGACGCCCGGAAGAGGAGCCGCTGGAAAAGTCCACCTGATCCGAGGTGTAGCTGTGCGCATTACTCTCCCCGGGCGGGTAGTCATAACGGTAGGTGATGGCGACGCTGTAGGTGGTGCTGTCGCTTCCCCGATGGGTTCGCACTTCGCTGCTGAGGATGGTGCATTCCACCGCCTCCCAGCCCTGGGCCTGATACCAGCGCCAGGTTGGAGACACGGTCAGCCCCACAAAGAGCCCCAGACCGAGAATCACGAAAACGCTCGAAAACAAAAACATCCCGACAGGCCCCATGCTGTTGCCCTTACGGGTGCTGATAGGCCGGGGCCGTAATGTCTTGCCGGATAAAAATTTCATGGGAAACTCCTACCAATAATTCCATGTGACTTACACCGGTCCACGACACGGTGGAAACGCCGGCTCAGTGGACGTCAGTCCATTACACTGGACGGAACGTTGTGAATGCAAGCTTATTCCCGTCCGCGCTTGAACGCTGCGGAACATGTTAAAGGCATACCACAAAACGCTACCTTTTGCGGAATGCGCCCTGAATAAACCCCAAGGATTCACCGTCAAATGCTTGGGCTGAAATCATGCTTTATGCTAAGCTTAGATACAGACGGATCAAACCGCTTCAACCGCAAACCGGTAGCCCCTGTCAGGGACCGTGTTGCGTTAATAACCGTACCGGCAGCAGCCATCCGGCAACGGTTAAGGATCGGACTTTGCCGTGATAAGCAGAGCCGGCTACAATGGCACAAATCACGACAACAACAGGCTTTATTTTCGCATGGCCTGAATGTAGTACAACAAAGGATATGGCATGAAACGAATTCGCATACGAGAAATGTTGCTGAGCGCCAGTGTGTGCGGCCTGACCTTGGGTCTGGGCGTGCTGATGACCGTAACCGGGAACGCCTGGGCGCAGGCCCCACAACTGGACCGCATGGATATCGTCGAGCGATCGGTCCCGGCTGGGCCGGTGGCTTCCGTTGACGGCAATCCCATTGAGCGGGAAGAGTACCTCTTTCTTTACCATGCACACCTTTCGGCGATGGGCGCCAGCAGGGGCGGTGGTGAAATCCGGGACAGCATGCGGGTCCGGGCCGCCATTGCGGCATTGGGCGAACTCATCCAGCGTGAAATTCTCTTTCTGGAAGCGCTGGAGCGGGGGATCGGCGTGCCGGACAGCACCGTGCGCAGCGCCCTGGAAGAAGAGTTTATTATGTTGCAGGACGACATGCGCCGTTCGGGAGAATCGGTGGGAAGCCTGGAAGAGATGCTGGAGCGCGCCGGTCAGAGCTATGACGACGCCTTCGACAAGATGCGCAAGTCGCTCATCATCCAGCAATTCGGCGAGACCCTGGCCAGCGAGGCCAACATATCGGTATCGGATCACGAAGTCCGCGAATTCTATGAGAGCAACCCGGAATTGTTCCGCCAACAGGGTTTGGTGCACATACGCCAGATTTTCGTGAAGCCACAGGTGCAGGTGGTGCGCCAGGCAACCGAAGAACAGTGGGCGGAGGCCAGGCAGCGCATAGAACAGGCGTTGGCGCGTATCCGCGCCGGAGAGAGCTTCGAGGCCGTCGCACGCGCCGTTTCTGAGGCCCCAAATGCCGATCAAGGCGGCGATCTCGGCATGATTCCCGCCGCGCAATTGCCACCGTTTTATGTGGAAGCAACGAACCGTCTGAATGACGGAGATTTGAGCGAGATCATCCGCAGTGAGCATGGCCTCCATCTGATTCAGCTCATGGGCAGTGAAGATGAACAAAGTATTTCTCTAGATGATGCACGTGACGACATACGGCGCTATCTGATGGTGGATAAACAGGAAGCGCTGCTGGATGATTTTGTGCAGCCCATCATCACCAACCAGGATCGGGTGAAAACCTACCTGCAATTGGAACGTAACCTGGCCAACGTCCCGGACCTCGAAGAAATCTGGGCGCAACCCTGAT
>SKJD01000128.1 GCA_007116095.1 Candidatus Hydrogenedentota bacterium | reverse complement strand
TTTTCATCGTGTAGGGGAGAACTACCATGCCCGCTCAATGTACGAAACCATCCCCGTCATTCCTGCGCAGGAAGGAATCCAGTTCCGTGTGTCTTCCCATCGTCAGTGAAATGACATGACCGCCACTGCGTTGACGCGATATCTCATTGCGTCTCTGCGCCCCCGCGTCTTTGCGTTAAAAATAATTGGCTCCTCACCAAAATCTGCGGTCATGGGCGTCATCTGCGGATAAAAAAACACGATTGTCTCTTCACGATTTTTCCGGCCTGAGAGCGTCATGCTATCATATAGACTTGATATCCCGCATCAACCACCTACCATCCATCAACCCGCAGGAAATATTGCGTCTGATCATGAAGAACCTGGAAGTTATCCCCATCCCCGAGCCCATTGCCTATGCCCCCATGTTGACGCGGCAGAAAGCGCGCCATGCCGAGGTGTTGGGCGGCGAGAAGCTGAACACCTTGTATCTCCTGGAACATGCGCCCGTCATCACCATGGGGCGCAACGCCCACGACGAGCATTTGCTTGAGTCCCGGGAGCGCCTGGCGCAGCGGGGTATCGACCTGTACGATGTCGATCGCGGTGGCGATGTGACCTACCACGGCCCGGGCCAACTGGTGGCCTATCCCATTCTGGACCTGAACCAATGGCGCCGTTCCCTGAACTGGTATCTGCGGGAACTCGAGCAGACCCTGATCGATCAGTTGGCGGGCTACGGCTTGCGCGGCGAGCTCTCCGAAGGCCTTACGGGAGTTTGGGTCGGCGACGCCAAGGTCGCGGCCATTGGCATCGGCGTGCGGCGCTGGGTGACCTTCCACGGCATCGCCCTGAACATCGCGCCGGACATGGAGCACTTCGGGCTCATCGTGCCCTGCGGTATTCAGGACAAAGGCGTTACGTCCCTGCGGGAATTGCTGGGCGAAAATTGCCCGTCACCGGAAGTGGTGGCAGCCGACTTCACAGCCGTATTCTGTAAGCGCTTCGATCTGAACCCGGTCCACGGCGAAGAATAAGCACGCTTCGCGACCTCAGCGCAAGGGGATGGGTGCGGGCGCATCATTTTCAGGGGCAATGGCTCCGGGCGTTATCGGCGAAGACTCCACGGGACCCTGCGCCTCGGCTGCTTCGGCTTGCGCCGCGGCCATTTCTTCCAGGAACGACACGAGCTGGTCATAAGCGCTGCGGATTTGCGGTTGATCCGGGTTGAGTTCGAGCGAGCGCGCATAGGCGTCCCGGCTTGCCGGGTAGTTGCCGACCTGCATATGGATCGCCGCCAAGAAATTCCAGGTCTCGATGTCCTCCGGCTCCAGGGTGGTGCAGCGTTGCAGGGCCAGCACCGCTTCATGGATGCGCCCCGCCCGGTACAAGAGCCGGGCATAGGCAAAATGCTGCTCGGCCGTGTCGGGGAAAGTCCTGCGCGTACGATCAAAATGCGCCAGACTCTCCCGCAGCAGGATGCGCGTTTCCGCGTCCAGCGGTTGCAGCGCCCGGCCTTGGGCTTCCAGCCGTTGCGAGGCCGCTAGAATCGCGCCCTCCCGCGCTTCCAGCGCCGCCAGTAATACTTGCGCTTCCAGGTTGTCGACATCCTGCGCCACCGCCTGATAAACGTGTTCACGGGCGAAGTTATAGAGGCCCCGCCGGTAATATACCTGCGCTAAGGCATAGGCAATGTCCGCAGAGATCGCATCGTCCTCCTGATTGAGTCTCTGTGCCTGCATGAGTGCTTTAAAGGCCGCTTCCATGCCTGCTGGTCCCAGCGCTATCCGCTGTTGTCCCAATGCCAGCCACAGGGCGGCGTTCTCGGGCCGCGCTTCCACCGCCTGTTCCTGGTGCTCTGCCGCGAGGTCGTGGTAGCCCGGAACCTCGTACTGCGCGATCAATACGTCGAAGCCCGAGTCCGCTACGTCATAGCGGACGCCTGCGGTCAGCAACTTCGTTATGGCATCCAGTCGTACCGCCCGGGCTTCAAAGTCCAGGCGCCGCGCCGCTTCGATGTCATTCTGCATACGCTGTTCCCGGGCTTCCTCCAGGGCGGCGTCCGCCTCGGCAATTTGGGCCTGCACGGCCTCGGGGACTTCCGCCCGGGCGACGCCAAGGCACAGCGCCGGGATCAGGAACAACCCCGCCAGCAGCGGAAGCCTCATGGAATGTGAAATACTTAACCTGCGCATTGCGCCTCCGTAACCAGGGGATCGTTGATATTCCAGAGTTGGGCCTGCATACGCTGCAACAGCGGCGGCAGGGTCTCGGCCTTCATCGCGGTGATGGGAATGCCCTCATAGCGGATGGCCATGCCGTTCAGCTCCTCAGCTTCACAGCAATCCGCCTTGTTCAGCACGCAAATCGTGGGTTTCTGATCCAGTTTCAGTTCTTTAAGTACCCGGCAGACCGTTTCATATTTTTCCTCGAAGTCCAGGGCCGAGGCGTCCATGACATGCAGCAATAGATCGGCTTCGTGAATTTCCTCGAAGGTCGTGCGGAAGGCCGCCATGAGGTCTTCCGGCAAATCGCGGATAAAGCCCACGGTGTCCGTAATGATAATCTCGCGTTCATGGGGAAAACGCAGCCGGCGTGACACCGGATTCAGCGTGGCGAAAAGCGCATTTTCCGCCGTGACCTCGCTGTGGGTCAGCGTGTTGAGCAACGTCGACTTCCCGGCATTGGTATAGCCCACCACGGCCACGGTTGGCACCCCTTTTTGCGTGCGCGCCTTGCGGCGCAATTCCCGGCGCTTGCCGAGCTGCACCACTTCCTTCTCCAGCCGGGCGATGCGGTCACGTGCGCGCCGCCGATCAATTTCCAGCTTCGTTTCCCCGGGACCCCGGCCACCGATGCCGCCCGCAAGCCGTGAAAAGGCTGTCTGGCGGATGCCAAGGAACGGGAGGCGGTAACGCAATTGCGCCAGCTCCACCTGGATTTTCCCTTCCCGGGTAACGGCGTGCTGGGCGAAGATGTCCAGGATGACCTGGGTGCGGTCCAGAATGCGCAGATCGGTGATCTCGGAAAGCGACTTCACCTGCGAGGGGGAAAGGTCAAGATCGAAGAGGATGAGTTCCGCGCCCAACTGCATCGCCTTGATGATGGCGATTTTCAGCTTACCCTTACCCGTGACGAATTTGTTGTCCGGTTCTCGGCGCTGGACCAAGGTATGCACCACGTCGATGCCCGCGCTGCGGGCCAGTTCCCGCAATTCGTCCACGGAGTCCTGCGCCAGGGAGCCCGGCTTGCGCGAAACATGGATGATCATCGCGCGGTCCCGGTTGTCGCCGGCGGCGCGGGGCGTCCGGTTGCGGGTCAGTTCGTCTTCCAGCGCGCCGATCAGCTCCAGGAAGTCGTCCTGGAGATCATGCACCGAGACCCGTGGGAGAATCTCCCAGGGCGTATCGCCCTCATTGGCCGGAAGCAGATGCGCTTGTTGCACCTCGCCAGGCAAGCCGTCCGGCAGCACGCCAATCGCGGCGATGTAGTCCAGCCGCAGCAGCGCCAGGTCGGTGAGGTCGTCGTCGTTGAGGGGCTCATTTTTAAGGTGGGTATGAATCAGCCGCATGCCGCAGAGGCGATCCGGGGTGCGGCGCTGGATATCCGGCAGGAACAGGGATCGCGCATCACCCACCACCACCGCCCGCACCATGCCCCGGCGATCCAGCAATACCCCCACCTGGCGCTGAATCTCCAGCGATATTTCCGTCATGGCCCGCGCCATTTCCGGGGTAATCAGATACTCGGCCAGGGTCTTGCGCTTGGCCAGACGCTCCAGACTTTTAAGTTGGGAAGATTTCAGGCCTCCCGTATTGCCCGTTAGCAGACTTGCCGCTCCTTTCTGAATGCCACCATGCATTCAAAGTGCATTGAAACATATAAAATACGCGGTCCGGCCTCCGGAAGCGGAGCCATACACCTGATCAAAATTATAGAACCCCCTTCAGCCCGGATGCAAAGCCGCCCGGGAGCTGATTTATCCAGCCCCATTTTACCACGGAAAACACGGAATTTTTCCTGAAGGCATTTCGCCCTGAAAAACACCTTAGGGAACATAGGGCAGCGGGTATACCATTATTATTCGCGTGCATTGGTGTGCATTCGAGGATAAAATCGGCCTATTCATAGTAAAGCATGAAGGCGATCAAGACCCCCGCTGCTGTTGCAAGTCCCGGATGTCTCGAATTGTAGGGCACAGTTGCCGGAGGTATTCCTGTTGGTGGGAAACGATGAGCATTTCCTGGGACAAGGCCTCAAGGACCGCGATCAGGCGTGCAATGGCGTCCTCGTCGAGCCCGGTGAAGGGCTCGTCCAGCAGGAGCACCCGGGGCTGCATTGCCAGGACGCCCGCCAGGGCCACGAGCCGTTTCTCGCCGCCGGAGAGGCGGTAGGTGATGCGGGGGGCCAGGGCATCCAGCTTCAATGCCTCCAGGGTCTCCCGGGCAATTTGCTCGGCCTCCGCGCCGCTTTTCCCGAGGTTCAACGGGCCGAAGCTGACGTCTTCCAGCACCGTGGGGCAGAAGAGTTGGTCGTCGGAGTCCTGAAAGAGCAGGCC
>SKJD01000388.1 GCA_007116095.1 Candidatus Hydrogenedentota bacterium | reverse complement strand
TGGTGGGGCGCGGGACCTGGTGGTTCGCGTGGTCATAGTAGGAGGCCATGATCAGTAGATAGCGTTCATCGACATCCGTTACGCCGCCATAGACGAAGAAGGTCTTGTCCACTTCTGGGGCATAAACCGCCATGGGGGTGAGGGTATGGCTCCATGCGAAAGCAGAGCCAGCGGAATATTTGTCGCCATACACCCCCGAAAGCTGCCCCAGGGTAAACCAGATGCCACGGTAGCCGCCCACTTGATCGGTATAGGTATAAAACGAGACCTCGCGGCTGCTTTCTCCGTGTTCATTGCGGGCGATGATTCGGGCAGTATAGGCTTGGTTTTGTGCAAGCGGTGCGTAGCGCAATTCTGCGTGGGTATCCTCCTTGGTAATCTGTAAATCCGCAGTGACGTCCTTGTCGTTCAGTAGAAACTGAATATCTTCCAAAGTCAGTGGGTCATCATCAAATATTTGAAAGAGAAACCCTTCCTGCGGATCGACCAGACCGCCCTGGGCAAGCGGGGTGCTGAGCTCAATCGCGGGCGGCGTGGGGGAGCTGGTGATGCGCAGGTTGGTGATGTCCGCGTAATCGCCGGCTTCGCCCCGAATGCTGCCGATGCGGAGGCGACCAAATGCGGTGTCCGCAGGGAAGCGGTTACGCCAGCCCAAGCCAGTGGCGACGGTTTCGCCATCGATACGCAGATCGAACGTGTTATCACGGAGATGGACTACCATCTCGTAGTGACGCCACTCGGTGTCCAGCGGGACCAGACGACGATATCCGCCATCAAAGTAGGATAGGTAGCCCGGGTCATGGCCCCAGATGAGAATCGCGGCCTGGGCGGCAGGCTGGCTTTGTCCGGGCCGCATGACAAAGACATCTAGAGTCCGGGAATCGGGCGTAGAGACTCGGGCATCGAAAGTAACCGTCAGTGTCGCTTCGGCGATTGGTGGAAAATCCAGGTAGTCCACATGGGTGGGCTCTTCGGCGCTTTGATGGCGTCGCAGCGCGAACTGTATCGCATCATCGGGATGTTCCACCGCGACAATTTCTCCGGGATTGGCGGTGCCGGAGGCAGGCCGCCAGGTGGCTTGGTCGTGCACTACTTCCTGGAGCGTACCCAGGGGGTACAAGTCGCGGTCATTGAAACTGTTGCTGTCGTAAATGAGCCGGTATTGCTCCGTCGCCATGCTTTGCGAATAGGCTTCTCCGGTCCAGAACAGGATAATTACCAGCACGATGTGTAGTAATTGAATCATAACCCGGATTCCTCGTGATTGAAAAACAGTAACTGTTTGAAGTTTGAACTGTAACAGGAATTGTAGCGTAGCGGTTTTTGCATTACAAGTAAACGGGCAACCCAGTTGGTACTGCGTTGCCCGGTCTTGAATTCTATGGCGCGCCTGCTATATCAGTCACAGCTCAGGTCTCAATACAAGCCGCTTCACCTTCCGGCCACCAATCCCGCAAAACCGCCCGTAACTGCGGAACGCGTTCCGGTTGGTCTTCGGCCAGATTCTCCTGTTCACGCGGATCTTCGAAGACATTGTAAAGCTGCGGGTAATCCGTGTCGGTGTTGTCGGTGTTGGGCAGGATGAGTTTCCATTCCCCTTGCTGCACGCAGAGATACATCAGGCTCGTGACCGGCCGCTCGATATCTACATGGTCGTGGGTATAGGCTGCCGAGAAATTGGCTTCGCGGGCTTCCAGCGCCTCCTGATCCAGCAGATTGATGCCTTGCATCTCCGAGGTGGGGGAGAGACCGATTGCTTCCAGGATGGTCGGAGCCAGGTCCACGGAATTGACCAGGGTGGTTTCATCACGCCGCGGTGTGACCTTGCCCGGCCAACGCACCATCACCGGGGTGCGCGCACCGGCGTCCAGGGGCGCACGCTTGGAGCCCGGTTCAAAGCGTGGAGAGTCTTCCTGTTGAATCCAGCCGTTGTCGCAGATGTAGAGTACCATAGTATTGTCCGCCAGGCCCTGTTCGTCGAGATGGTCCAGCAGCTCGCCACAGACCTCGTCCCACCATTCGCACATGGCCCAGTAGCGGGCGACATAGAAGGACTCATGCTTGTCCACGTATTTTTCCATGAGCCGATCTGGCGGATTGTGCGGTGTGTGTGGCAGGAACGGCGCGAACCACAGGAAGAAGGGGGTTTCGCCGGCTACTTCGATGAAGTCAAAGACCGGGTCCATGCCTTCCCGACCAATGGTCAGGCCCTCATCGCCGTGCCGACCGCCCCGCTCCAGGTCGCCGTGGGTCATGCCGTGGGTGAAGCCGCCGTTGCTGTAATGACCGCCCCACCATTTACCGGACTGATGCGACAGGTAGCCCTTGTCACTCAGCAAGCGCGGCAGGGTGGGGGATTCCGTGTACAACTCCTCCATCCGCCGGCGCTTGGCGATACGTTCCTCCGACCAGGTACCTGGTTGAAAGGTGACGCCTTCGTCATCAAACGGCGGATCGTTGCTGGTGATCTTGTTCTGATGCGGATGCAATCCGGTGATCATGGAGCCCAACGACGGACAGCACAGCGGCGATGCGACCCAACCGCGGGTGAAGAGCAGGCTTTGCTCCGCCAGACGATCCAAATGTGGCGTCTGGATGTGTGGGTGCCCCATGAAGGAATAGTCCTCCCAGTCCTGGTCGTCCGATATGATCAATACGATGTTCGGCGGGACGTCATTGCCATTCCCGTTTCCCTGGGCCAAGGCGTGGCGACTGAATAGCGCGGCCGCCGAAGCCCCGGCGACATTCCGTAAAAATTCTCTTCGTTTCATGATGACGGTGTATCCTTTCTTGATAATGTCGAAATTGACTTATAAGCTACAATACCATGCGGGATGAATTGTGTTAAAGTTTTGTCGGGTTTGCAGGGTGCCGTGGTTGAAAACGAGAAAGAGGGTTTACGCCATGTCGTCATATTCAGGGGGTTCTTGTCGGTTACTTTGCTGCCTGGCAGGGCGGATGGGAAATGGCTATTGGACGCGATGTGCCATAGGGGTGCTGGTGATATTGGGGACCTACACGGCAAATGCCCTGGAAGCGGAGGGGAATATGAAATTTTACCAACCCGATGGTATCGCATATCGCTTTGGCGATGTGGTGGGGGAGCGCATCCAGAACAACCTGGAGCAATGGCTATTGCCGGCGCCCGAGGCGAACCCCGGTATGCTGGAAATGTTTCGGATGCGGGACCGGCAGCCTACACCGCAACTGATGGACTGGTCCGGGGAGTTTGCCGGGAAGTACCTCATTTCGGCCATACAGGCCTTGCGCATGACCCAGGACACGCGCCTGGAAGCACAGGTAGCAGCTTTGATTGCGGCGCTTATCGAGACCCAGGCGGAGGACGGCTACCTGGGGCCGTTTCCGAAGGAAACGCGTCTATTGGGGCGTTGGGACCTCTGGGGACATTACCACATCATGATGGCCTTGATGATGTGGCATGAGCGCAGCGGCGATGAAGCATCCATGGCAGCCGTCCAGCGTGCGGCGGATTTGATTTGCGACATCTATCTGGATGGAGAGCGTCGCCCCATAGAAGCGGGTTGGGCCGAGATGAATTTGTCGGTGTTGCATGCGTTTGGTCGCTTGTACCGGCACACCGGCGAAGCACGTTACTATCGGATGATGGAAGTTCTGCTGGAAGACATGGAAGAGCCGGAGGCCGGAGACTATTACCGGCTTGGCCTGGAAGGTATCCCGTTCTACCAGATACCCAAGCCCCGCTGGGAGAGCCTGCATGCGATTCAGGGGCTTTTGGGATTTTATCAAATCACAGGGGAATCTTCCTTACGACAAGCCTTTGAGAGCCACTGGCGAAGCATACAGGCGTATGACCTGCACAACAGTGGCGCCTTTTCAACCGATGAACAGGCCGTGGGTAGTCCTTACCGCCTGGGCGCGGTCGAGACCTGTTGCCATGTGGCCTGGACTTACATGACCCTCGACATGTTGGCGCTGACCGGTGAGGCCGAAGTCGCCGATGTCCTGGAGCATGGCTTCTGGAACGCCATACTGGGCTATCAGCATCCCAGCGGCCGCTGGAGCACCTACCATACCCCAAGCAATGGCGTGCGGGAAGCCTCGGCGCATGCCATTGTATTTCAGGCCCGACATGGCAGCCCGGAGCTGAATTGCTGTTCCGTGAATGCGCCCCGAGGGTTGGGGATGCTCTCTGAATGGGCCGTCATGCGGGACCAGGAACATGCCGTTATTCTCAACTTTTACGGCCCCATGGAAGCGCAGTTATCCCTGAAAAATGGAGAAAGCTTACGTATCCAGCAGGAAACCCGCTATCCGCGTGACGGGGACATTACAATACGGATTGGACTGGATACGCCACAACAATTCCCGCTGAAGCTGCGTGTCCCGGGCTGGACGGATGCAGCCGAAGTCAGAATAAACGGAGAAGTCCAAGGTGGCGTCAAGCCCGGAACCTACATGGAATTGGAGCGGACCTGGCAGGACGGAGACGTCGTCCAGATGCGTTTGGGCATGCCATTACGTAGTTGGGTGGGGGATGAAGAGCGAGACGGAACGCTGT